>JALZVN010000122.1 GCA_023299965.1 Saprospiraceae bacterium
GTTACCATCAATACAGATAGTAAAGAACGCTTTAACATGCTACTAGTGTTTTATAAAGTTAACGGGACTAATAAGTTTTTAACTTTTTCCCTAAATAATTTACTTTTCTAAAGAGTGTTATTGGTAAGTCTTGTGGTGCAAAGAAATTGCAAGATAAGAAAGTGAAGAGAGGCGATTCAGACCTCTCTTCGCTTAATGCTTTTCGTTAGTTAGATTATATTTTGTGTCCTAGAAATATCTAGGTGTTACTGTCTTTTTAGTTTCATATTCGAACTCATACCCAAGGAACAATTCAAATGACCCTGATGTAGCGGTTGATAATGCAGTTAATGTATAGTCATAAGCTGCTCCAATTCTCAATCCGTTCTTCAAAAAATATGAAGCCCAAACATCAATTGAGTCAAATGAACTTGTCTCATTAAAATCTTCAATCGCAGATCTGTATGAAAGTCCTACCCATAGCGTCTGGTAAAAGAATAATGATGCATCAATATCAAACGATGTTGGTGATCCAAACTCTGAAAATTCATCATCCTTTCTAAGATTATTAAAAAGGCTTGTATTTCTAACCAAGATAGATGGTCTGAATATCAAGTTTTCTCCTGACAATGGAATTGCTCCACCTGCCGTAAAGACGTAGTGTCTATACTGTCTAGCCCAAAGCGTTTCGCCATTTGATCCGACATTATTTTGTCTTAATTCATATTCTACTAATTGCGGGCTTGATACACCAGCGTAGAAAGATTTGCTGTAGTAGTATACTCCTGCTCCAAAATTAGGTAACCATATATTTGGGTTTTCAAGAAAAGCAACATCAGCACCTTGGCTCTGTTCCAAGTTAAGGTCTGAGAAGTCTCCTCTGTAGTTTTCTACTCCTGCTTGAAGTCCAATAGATAATTTAGCACCGTTTGCTCCTACAGGAATTCGATATGCATATGAAAGATTTGCACCAAGGTTATTCGTAGGCCCAATTGCATCATTTACTACACTCAAACCAACACCTACTCTCTCATTCTTAAGAGGTGTGTGAATGGTAAAAGATTGTGTTACAGGGGCTCCGTCTATTCCCACCCATTGTGAGCGGTGTAATAATCCAACGTACATGTGATCTTTCGACCCAGCATAAGCGGGATTAAATACTAAACTGTTAAATTGATACTTTGTAAACAGTGGATCTTGCTGTGCGTGGACAGATCCGAAATACATTAAAACAGCCAAAAGCATTAAAAATCTTTTCATTATAAGCTTAATTTTCTAATTTAAAATTCATCAATTTATAGCAGCAAATATTGTGCTATTATCTTTGGTCTTTAAATCGGTTTATTTACAATCTTATATTAAACAGTTGATAATCAGTTATTTAACATTTCACATATTAATTAACATAATGCCAACATATTCGTCAATCTATCTTCGTATTTGAACAAATCCAGTCATGATCTCTCCTCTTGACAAATCTAATGCGTAGAAATAGGTTCCATCAGGTAAATTCTCCTCCAACCAAGTCCCATTCCAGTCATTCTGGTATTCAAATTCTTCATATACTATTTGCCCCCATCTATTATAGATTCTGAGCGTGTTTCCTGGGTAGTTCTCTATACCTTGAATAGTAAAGAAATCATTGTTCCCATCGGAGTTTGGAGAAAAGCCTTCGTAGATAAGTAAATCATCTCCTGCCCCAACTCCTGGCTCACATGTAACATTAACAGCAACTATAGCAGTATCACATCCATTTGCAGTGCAAACCGTGTACATAAAACTATCATTCCCGCAGTAATCTCTATTTGGCGTGTAGGTTATAGAGCATCCTTGGTTAATTGCGACTTGTCCATTAGATGGACCACCATTAGATGCGTCTGACACAATGAAGAAATCTGTAATATTTTGACCAAAAAGTTGGTCGTTTGTACAAAGATCTAAATCGATTTGATCATTTTTGGAAACAGTAATAAAGTCATCGGTTGAAATAGTATTTTGTGCATTATCAATGACTTCAATAATATAAGTCGTTGTGTCACAAACACCTTGATCATCACATAAGATGATACAAGCGGTATCTAAACCAATGGAAACACTTTCTGCATCCAGGCATAAAGATACATTATTTATACCAAAATTGACATTATTATTTGTATTTGGCTCGCAAATATTGGCAACATTAACAATATTTCCATTCAATTCTGATGAATCTGGACAATCGCTATATGTATTGCCTAGAAGTACAGTTTCTTGTATAATTTCTGGATTTGGAGGCGTCACAGTGACAATTAGGTAAGATGTATGCGTATTTCCTGCATTATCTGTAAAAACTACACAAATAATATCTTCTCCTAGTGTATTGGCAGTGTAATCCACACAATTCATAGCATCAAGTGCACTAAAAGTGATCGTCTCGTCACCATTCTCGCATCCCATTACAGTCGATGCTGAATTGCCATCAAACTCATCCACAAAACAAAAACTAGAGCTATTGTATACTTTCACCGCTACAAATGAAGTATCTATAGTATGCATCAAACCATCTGTTACGTTTATTTGTATGAAGGTCGTATCACAGAAATTCAATTGATCGCAGTAGACTATACAAGCTGTATCTGAACCGATATTTAAAGCACCAATCTCTACACAAGAATTTCCATTAACAAATGTGTATGTCGCTACCGGTTCGGCTCCTACTTGATGAATATTACTTATATTTTGCGTAAAGCCTGGAAGCTCTGAAAAGTCAAAACAATGCGTTTCTGACTCCCCTTGCAAGATATCAAAGCTTACGATATCACTTTGAATACAACTGACTGCTACTTGAAAGGTATCCAAACACCCAGATAATTGCTCAAGAATCACTACTTCATGTATTCCTGATTCAAAAGAAAATAAAGTACCATTTGGTTGAATACCGATATTAATGTCTAATATGGTTGGTGAATTAAGCAATAACATATTGATACTCATCTCACTGTAAAGGTTTCCAGGATGCCCACCTATGATAAGCTGAGCCATTGTATTGATTTCCCAATCACCCAGTGGATCCCAAATATTCATAGAATCAACCAACGCAAACATATCAGGAAAGTCTCCAGAAAATCTATCTCCATTTACTATCCAGCTATCTAAAAAATATGGTCCAGGAGTAGGTACATCTGCGTAGCCGTAATTGAATATAGTATCAAAACTACAACCCGCTAGCATGCCTGAGTAAGGCACTCCATCAACTACAAATGAATAATTTGAAGATTCTCCAAATGGGATATCAATACATAAGTCTCCCATCGCATCACAGTCATCGATATTGACCGTAAAAAAGTCTTCTTCCAAAATTGGCCCATTTGCTAAGCAGATGTTTCCGTGTAAGAGCAACATTAAACTTAACACTAGCCCAATAGCTTTAGCGCCTTGTTTTAATGATGAAACTATATTCAAACCACTCATATACATATTTATTAAATTTTCGATTTAACAATTCTATGCTAGAGGTCCGAAAATCATGCCAACAAATTAGACTTTTTTATATGTATAGAGATTTATAATGTGTTTGGAGTCAAGTAATGGCTAAAAGCCTTATAACCAGGCAATATCAAGAATAAATAATAACCCAAACAATACACTTGCCAGACCATTAGTAGTAAAGAACGCTAGGCCGATTCTTTCTAATCCTCCTCTTTGAATGACTAAATGTTGGTAGAATATGAGTAACACGAAAATAGCCGTACCGACCCAATGTAGCATTCCCAAGGTAGGATATGCTGCAGAAGCCTCGTAGGCGCTGAATATGAGTATGGCAGCGGCAAATGTATGCACAATGATAGAAAGCAATCGAGCTTTGGATTGTCCCAAAGCGGTAGGAATAGAATTGAGCTGGTGTTTTTGATCAAATCCTTCATCTTGCAAGGCATAGATAATATCAAAGCCTGCGACCCAAAGAAAAACGACCACTCCATAAAGGATAGGAATCAGATAAAACTGGTTGGTAACGGCTATAAAAGCCCCTACTGGCGCTAATCCCAAACCTATCCCGAGAACAAAATGGCACAGAGAAGTAAAACGTTTGGTATAACTATAGCCTAGTATCACTAGTAGCGCTACTGGCGAAAGGTAAAAACAAGTCAAATTGATCAAGTATGCACATAACATAAAGGCAAGACAATTGATCAATACGAATAGTCTAGCTGAGGAGACAGATACTTTCCCTGCAGGGATTTCCCGTACAGCGGTGCGAGGATTATCCTTATCTATATCTCTGTCTACCAATCTATTGAATGCCATAGCAGCCGATCTAGCGAATACCATGCAGCCTAGCACTAAAAGCAAAGTTCTACCTTGAAAACTAAAATCAGAATAGTGAGTCCCTAAGAAATAACCCACCAAGGCAAAAGGAAGCGCAAAAATAGTATGGCTAAATTTTACTAGAGAAAGATAATTTTTGATGGAAGCTGAAGCCATACTTGAAAGAGTCCTGTTAAAATGAAAAAAACCTGTACTAAATAAATTCAGTACAGGTTTTTTTGTTTAATTAATTTCGAAAAATCAATTATTGACCTGGAGCTGATGTAGTTGCTTCAGCAGCAGGATTCACTTCTCCTTTCAAGTAAATGAAAGACTGAGGTGGGTTTGTATTTGCAGTAATTGTAACTTTTTGGTTACGCTTACCTTTTTTGTTCTTAGAGTTAAATTCTACGATGATAGTACCATCTTCTCCTGGAGGAATTGGCTCTTTTGGCCACTTTGGTACAGTACATCCGCAACTACCTTTTGCGTTGCTAAGAATTAATGGCTCATCACCTGTATTCTTGAAAGAGTACGTGTGAGAAACTTTCTCTCCTTCATCAACAGTACCGAAATCAAATTCAGTAGCATCGAATGACATCACAGTTGTTGGTCCAGTTGGAGTAGCAGCTTCTGAAGTAGAAGGTTTAGCAGGATCACTGCTAGTTGGTGTTGCAGGTGCGTTTGCCTTTAAAGCGGCTTTGCCATCGGCAGCAGCATCACTTGCACAAGACACAACAAATGCGCTCATAAACAAGATCATAAGACAAGAAAAAAATGATTGCTTCATCTCTTAAATTTTTTTTTAAATTAGTTAAGTCCTTAATATAATGGACAAAAATAGATTAATTAATTAAATATTAAAAACCTTAATAAAGTATTTGTCACAGCTTTGCTCTAAATCATCATTTTACATTAGACTTTAGAGGCGCAAAGCATATGGTCAATACAAAGGTACATTTTGTTCATCCATAGCGCTGTTAACGGCTTACCAAGCCTTGTTAATGGCTTGTTAACACAGCTCAAAATGAGATAATACGCTGAATATCAAAGCTTATTTATCCGTAGACTCAAGAGAACAAAAGTATTTTTATTAAGCCTTTGAAATCCTTTCCAAAAATCCATTTACATCAATTGCATTGAGGCACATTTTTTTTGTCAAGCCTCCTTTTCTAGCAGACGCAACACCGTAAATAATATCATCGATGCCATTGATACTGTGAGCATCCGGATTTATGCTAATCATTACTCCTTTTTGCATACAATATGGGATCCATTTCCAATCGATATCTAGGCGATGAGGATTGGCATTGAGCTCTATGCTGACTTGTTGAGCAGCGCATGCATCGATAATCTTTTTATGATCAAGCGGGTAGCCTTTTCTAGATAACAATAGTCTCCCGGTTGGATGCCCCAATATAGAAGTAGCTGGATGCTCGATTGCTTTGATTATGCGAGCAGTTGCTTTAGCTTCATCCATTTTCAGATTGGCGTGGACACTGGCTACTACAAAATCTAGCTTATCGAGTATATCTTGTTCATAATCTAGTCTTCCATCATTTAGTATATCCGACTCTATGCCTTTCAAAATTCTAAAATCAGTAAACGCAGCATTCAGCTTGTCTATCTCATCTATCTGTTGGAGTAGTCGATCTGGCTTTAGTCCATTGGCATAAAAGGCAGTTTGCGAATGATCCGTGATTCCTATATAGGAATATCCCTTTTCCTTTGCAGCCTCTGCCATCTGTCTTAGGCTATGTATCCCGTCGCTATAGGTTGTATGCGAATGAATTACTCCTTGGATATGCGGCACGTCTATAATGTTGTCATGCTCTTTAGCACCATGCATACTCCCCTCTCTCATCTCCGGGATATAATATGGCAACTCTAATTTTGCAAATATTTCTTCCTCATCCGCAAAATCTCCACTTGGCATTTCTACTATTGCATCTCTAAAGGACTCGGCTGCCGAGGTATAAAACCAACTCGGTACGAAATCTGCCTCATCCACCAGATATAAGATTACCAAAATCCCTGTTTCCGTTTTTGCCTCTACTATTCCTTCATCTTCACTGATGATCTCTAACAATCCGTTTTCATATGTCTCCTCCGCTAGCTCAGTATCCCCTATTATGACTTCTATACGATCTAGCGTATTGCACTTTCTACGGATAGCACCAGTCAATTCCACTGGAGTGCCCGTGTATATATAACGTAGACCTTCGAGCAACTCCTCCGCCATAGGATACAATTGCCCGTATCTAAATTTGCCTTGAGATTGAAAAAAGTATTCGATCTTCTGCCTGATATCTTCCTGTGATTTTGCACCAAAGCCTTTTATTTGTGAAAGTCGATTCTCATTGCAGGCATACAGCAGCTCGCCTACTGTTTCTATCTCCATCTCTTCCCAGATGGTTTTTATTTTCTTAGGACCAAGTCCCTTGATACCAAGCATCTCTATGATACCGGGAGGCGTGATTGCTGCATACTTATCATAGGTTGCTAAAGACCCCGTCGACAAGAGTTCCTTGATCTTGTCTTGAATAGCCTTCCCTACTCCTGCCAGTCCACTCAGTGCTTCGTCTCCCATCTCCGCCAGCGGCACATCCAGCTTACGCAGATTTACATAAGCCGTGTTATAAGATCGCGTTTTGAAAACACTTTCATTGTGCAACTCCATGATGGCCGCCAAATTTTTGAAAACAGTGGCTATTTCTTTATTCGTCATGCGTAGTTATATTTAGGCTGCAAATGTAGATATTTTGGATAATGTTTTGGGTGTATCCCTACGGTTCGGCTGAAAAAAGCCTCTCCTTGGGTCGGGTCGTCCATGACTCCGTGTTCACTGCGGTCTTGCGTTCGCGAAAAGCTTCACTTCAGACATCCCGAGCAAAATTCGGGATTCACTCCCACCCCTTACACAAAAATCTTGCGGTAATACTTATGGGGTTCTCTATTAATCCATTCATTGGCTAAAATGGAATTCTACCAGAATTTCTGCTAGTTTGATTCTTGACATACTTCGTTATTTGTCAGCTATTTAGAAAAGACTGCCCCCTTTCACTCTAGCGCTACCAACGTGAAGTCTTGTCTGTAAAATTCAAATTTGACATGATCTTAGTTCAGAGACTTAGATTTATAGAAGTACCCTTATATCAGAAAATGGGACCTTCCTGCGCTCTGGGGAGCAGCGATATGAGGTGCGATAGATACCCTATGAAGGAAGACCTGGAGACGGATGAGCGAGCAAGCGAATACTAGCCAGGACTATCCTGAATGGGTAGCTAACGAATCGAATACAAGCGAATCACCAGATCCAAGCGCCCAAATGAAAAGACAAACAATCATTTTATAACCTTTATTCATCAGGCAAGACTTCCTTTACTCGACCAACCTCTCCGGTGTCCAGTAAGACTTTGATGCCATGTGGATGAGATGACGATTTGGTCAAAATACGCTTGACGAGTCCTCGTGTAAGTTCTCCCGATCTTTGATCTTGTTTTTGAACAACATCAACCAGACCACCTATCCTGACGTTACTCCTCTTCGTGCCATCACTGTTTTGCATATCTTCTTATTTCTAGAATTAGGAAAAGAGATGTAAAAATAGAAAACGGATTGGGCTACTTGCAATACGAAAACAAATCTTTTTACAAATAGGATTTTTAATATTTTTCACATTTGTTATTTTTGCATCAAACATAATCGTAATATGAAAATCTTTATTAACACAATTGCACTCTTCATTTTAACATTGACAATGTCATGTGGCGGTGGAGCCAGCTCAGATACAAGCGCGAGTATTCCAAACGGTAGTTCATCAAGCAACGAAGCACTTGAAACCAATCAATCTACTATATATAGTGAAGACTATACTATGGGAGGGATTAAGCACGTCGAGCATAAAAATCCACGCGATGGGTCTATGATAAGCGAGGGACCTATGAAGGATGGCAAAAAGGAAGGTGCCTGGGTTTTTTACTATACAGGCAGAGATACCGGAAAAGTAAAATCCATGAAAAACTATCACAAGGATCAACTCAATGGTTTGTCACTTGAATTTTCGAACAGTGGCACGATCACTAAAAGAGTTGACTATGATAATGGCAATATCCACGGACTATATGCAGAATACAAATACAATAGAGCTCAAAAGTATATAGAATATACACATGGCGAAATGAATGGTGCCTATAATACCTACTACAGTAATGGCAAGAAACAGCAAGAAACGAAGTATACAAATGGCATGAAAAACGGCAGAAGTGTTTTTTATAATGAAGAGGAACAGATCATAATGGATTTTGTATACAAGGATAATGAGAAGGTATCTGGAGGCAAAGTCACTCCTCCACCAGTGAGTCAAGAGAAGTAGATTTTTGGCTACCTCTATTTTAATAAAAAACAAAAAAAAGCACACTTTTGTAATTGACAAAAGTGTGCTTTTTTGTTTTTACGCTTTACAATCTTTTCAAAGATTCGGTGTAGAACAACTGTCGATAAACGTTTAACAGATAAACACAATGATAGATTTGATCTAATGTGCCTAGATAAATTGTGACTACCCTTTTAGAGGTATATATTCAAAATTAATTCATATTAATTGAAATAAAATATGTTAAAAATAAAGAGCTTAAATCCCTTATTTTAAAGGGTTTTGAATGCAAAAAAGGCTTCTAACATGAAATAGTCATCTGTGTCAATCATACTGGCACTATGTTGGCAACTAGCAGTGTATACCACCCAATATTTATTCTCCCCCAATTGCATTTTTGAAAGTGCACGCCCCCACAGCAAGTTTATTAAGACTTATGTATTGATATAACTCCCCGCTGAATTTATTTGAGAATTAAAAAGTATTGAGAAATGTTAAAAAGATTACACACAATCGTGATGGTGTGTCTGCTACCTATAATAGCAGCAGCACAACCTAATTTCACAGCCAACGAATTTGTACCAGAGTACAACGAAGAATTTGGTTATGGTACCAACATGGGATACAACCCACCTTACTCAGATGAGCAGATAGCAGAGATAGCTATCGGAAAAGAAAATCAAGGAATACATGGAGCGGGAGTGAATACTTTGCGTCCAGGATTATGGGAGTTTTTCTTAGAGTCTTGGGGATATGATATCCGAACGTCTACTTTTGATTATTACGGAGAATTAGGAATGACAAACAATGTTGCCATTGTTGGATATCCATCAGAGGATCACAGAGATAAGACTACCTACTGTGAAGACACAGACGCTAGAATTTTCAAAAATCTATATTCTCCAATTTGGGACAATGGCGAAAATGGTACGCCTGTAAACGACACTAACTACCTTGCGGTGTACTTATACAAGTTGCTTCCATTGTATGGTGACAACATCAAGTTTTATGAAATATGGAATGAACCTGACTTTGACTACGGTGGAAATGCATGGAAGCCAAAAGGTGTAGAAGGCAACTGGTACGAAAATGATCCAGATCCTTGTTCTTATGCACTAGGTGCACCAATATGGTCATATAATAGAATGCTGCGTGTAAGTTACGAAGTGATTAAGCATCACAATCCAGACGCATTGGTATGCACAGGTGGCGTAGGGTTTCCAAGTTTTATGGATGCTGTACTTAGACATAGTGATAATCCAGATGGAGGAAAGATTACGGAAGAGTATCCTTTGACTGGAGGTGCCTATTTTGACGTATTGAGTTTTCACTCTTATCCACACTTAGAAGGAATTAGAACTTGGGATTTAACAACAAATGATTTCAAATACGAAAGACATTCTGATAAGGCTGCACAGTTATATGTGCAAAAGAAAAGAGACTTTGAAGATGTACTAGCTGAATACGGGTATGACGGAGATACCTATCCAGAGAAGCTGTATATCACTACAGAGTGCAATATCCCAAGAAAGAAATTTAAAGATCATATTGGATCAGAAGAAGCATCAAAGAACTTCAATATGAAAGCATTGATCCTATCACATAAGGAAGATATCAAGCAGTACTATATCTACAATATTGCTGAAGATGGTATACCAAATGATTATAGTCCAGAATTTAATTTCATGGGACTTTATGAGCCAATCATGAATAAGGAAGTATATACTCATGAGTACACAAACGGTGGTGTATCTTTTAAAACAACTGCAGAAGTTTTGGCTGGATATAAATACAATGCAACTAGAACGCAGGTATTGAACGGGGCTGAATTTATCGAAGGTGCCGTGTTTGAAAATGTTGAAGGAGAGACAATCATTGCTGCTTGGGCAGAAACCAGAGTGGACGAAAGTGAAGATGCAGAAGCACCTATCACATTGGCGGGAGAATACTTTAACGAGACGACCGAAATTATGTATTGGGATTTTTCCATGACAAAGGAGACATTTCCATTGGAGGATCCAAATCTTACTTTGACTGCAACACCCGTTTTCATTAAAACTACACCAGTTGCTGAAGAAAATGATCCACCATTGACAACCAATCCACATAACCCTGTTACGATACCAACACACCATCAGGTCATCTTGGCCGAAGCAGTACCTGAAGAATTTGGAAACTTAAATTCATATCCAAATCCATTCACAGATCTACTTACGATAGAGGTGGACGATATAGATGAGGTAGATATAAAAGTATTTGATGCCTTAGGAAGAGAGATTGGAGCACCAGTTAACAAATCTGACATCAAAGCAACGGTACATACTTCAGATCTAGAAAACGGCATCTACTACATAGAATTTGTAAAAGGTGATGCTATCTACACAAGAAAAATGGTAAAGTCCAATGCCAAGTAAATAGAGAACTTACTTTTCAATAAGGAATAATATTAATAGAGCTATCTTTGATGATTCAAGGGTAGCTCTTTTAGTTTGCCTAAGTAATCCAAAAATCTACATATGAAGTTTGATTTCAAAGACAAAGTCGTCCTAGTAACTGGCGGGACTCGAGGTATTGGAAAAGCTATTTCAATGGCATTCGGAGAAGCCAAAGCCAAGGTAGTTATGTTATACTATAGTAATGAAATAGAGGCACAAAAGACTCTGGTAGAAATGCGAAATATGGAGCACCACTCTATTCGATGTGATGTAAGCAAACCAGAGGAGGTTCGTAAAATGGTAAAAGACGTTGCTATAAAATATGGACAGATTGATATTCTTGTCAATAATGCAGGGGTATACATACCACATGAAATAGATAAAATATCTTACAATGAATGGCAATATAAATGGACCAAGACAATCGATATAAATCTAAATGCGCCTGCTAATATTTGCTTTTGCGTTGCCAACTATATGTTGCTTCAAGGCTCTGGCAAAATCATTAATATTACATCGCGAGGGGCTTATCGAGGAGAGCCAAACCATCCTGCTTATGGAGCTGCAAAAGCAGGACTCAATTCTTTGACACAGTCCCTGGCTAAAAAGTTAGCTCCTAAAATATTTGTTGCCGGTTTAGCTCCTGGCTTTGTCGACACGGATATGGCATTTTCATATTTGCATGGAGATCATGGCGAAGAAATATTAGCACAAAGCCCACTCAACAGGGCTGCTAGACCTGAAGAAATAGCTAAAGCTGTTTTATTTTTATCTAGTGATGGAATTGAATACATGACAGGATCTATTGTAGACATGAATGGTGCTTCGTACTTTCATTAAAAACTGTTTGTAGAACGTATCTCTTCCGTTTAGAATCATTTCTTTCTGTGGGTAAAAAAATAGCCCAATAAATGAATTATTGGACTATTATAATGGCTCTAAAATAGCTTTATATTTCAATGTCGAGCTGTGTATAATTTCAGCTAATTTTCAAACTGAAATTATTTGGTAAGTCTTTCTAGTTTCAGAATTTATGGAATAGCCAGCGCAATTGTGGCCTGGGCATTTTGTACATTTTTTTGTGTTCCGTCGTCTGCAAAAAGCGTGCAGTTGAAAGTGCAATCTATCTTTACAGTTTGTTGTCCTTGACTATTATCAAGAAAAGGCTCAACACTTTGTATTTCAAAAAAGGAAATGCTAGACTGAGTCCCTTTAGCAGAGCTATACGTCTTTCCGTTGTCATCGATATAAATAAACTCAAATGTTTGCAAATCTAACTCTGAGCCATTTATTATTCTATTTTCAATAGTATAATCAAAGTCTACTTTATTATACAACAACCCATTATTTAGATCGTAAGAAACATCTAAGCCTACAACTGTCTGAGTTGCATTTAACCCACTAACAGATGGAAAAAGCGTGGTACTTGATATTTTTTTTCCACTTCCTAACCTTAGCCTAAGAGGAGTATTTAAACTTAAAAATTCTAATTTTTTATTTGCTCCATTTAAATCTTCAATGGTCCAAGTAGTGACATTATTTAGCGGAGTAAAATCAGGTGATTCTGTATACAGACTAATTACAGCTACACTATCTTCATCAATCTGTTCGATCTGAATGGAAGAACTTACTCCCATAACACTTTGGTCTAAGATTAATTGCTTAGTAATAAAAGATGACAAGCCTGACTCTTCATCAAGCACATTAAGTCTAGCAGTCAAATTGTCATCCATCTTTGCATTTACTATGCGCACATCGTTTTTTGCTTGCTGCGTGAATATTTCATCTTCGATAGTCCAGGTGTATGAATGGTTTTCCATTTGAGAAGAAATATCAAAGTTAAATTGATACGCATCAGATAACTCTTTATTTTCCGACCTAAATGCAAATGATTTTGGATTTATTGAACGATCTGCTACGACATTATTTGAACCTGCTTCAAAATTTCTAATGCGCATTGTAAAGGAATTATTACAAGTGCTAAAACAATCTGATGGCGCTAAAGCTCCTTCAAAAGTGTAGATTTCATTTTGATCAAGCTCAAAACGAGTAAAATTAAAAACATCAGAAACGCCTGCTGCTGTAGAGACTGGATCTCCATCAATTAACATTTCCAATTCAAAAACTGGATCATCGCCGGCTCCTCCTTGATCTTCTGGCAACTCTAAGGTGTTTCGCTCACAGTTTGACATCAATACTGCAAATAGAAAAAATGAAATTGTTTTTATATAAGTACTATTTTTCACGTTGTGTTTTTTCAGTGTGGTTTTGTTTTTTAATTTAGACGATATAAAGCTTGAAGACCAAAGTAGAAGGAGCCTGGTTGTACAAGTGTTGAATTTTGGCTTTCGAAAGCATTTGAAAATTGATTTTTAAATCTATATCTCGCCATTGCTCCCACAGACAATCGTTTAGTCAAATAATATTCATATCCGAACAAGGCTTCTACATTGTGTCTATTGAAACTTGATGAAGTTAACCATCCATCTTCGAAAGTAGTAACCCCTTCAGATTCTTTTTGCGCTATAGACCCAATAACTCCATCTAGGTATACATAGGACAATCCAGTGGACAATTTATGTTTTAGATATCGCTTATTTGGAGCACTATCTAGATTAATATCCTTTTGTCCAAAAGCGTATGATATTAATAGTGGAGCATGATATGTCCTTATAGATTCAGCTACTAGAGAAAAAGCTGAACTACGTAATCCAAATCCAAAATCATTCACTATTTGTTCGGCAACCATTTGTTGAGACAATTGTTGCATGGTATAGTGTGGCTGAAAGGATAAGGACCAGTTAAGACTAAGATCGTACTGTACATATACTCCCCCATCAAAATCTGTAAAGTTGGACGGAAGAAGTGAGCCACCTAATCTAACGCCAAAATTCCAATTAGATGAATTAGAATTGGTAGCCGTAGGAGAGACATCGATAGCATTTGGCAATAGTTCAGAGATCTCATTATCTGAGGCAAATTCTAAAACGTGCAGATTGTTCATCAATAAAGACACAACAGACAATCTAGCAATGTTTTGGTTTGCGGTTTCTCCTAAATAATTAAAGTGCTTTGAGGTAGTAGCAGAATTTGTATGTGGATTATAGTTTGTCGTAGTGGGTCCATTAAATGGCTCTATGACTTCTGCTACTCCCAAAGCATCAAAACGATTATTTGCATTTGTATTGGGTACATTATCGAATGCAGTGTGATTAGCATTGATTTTACTTTTTGATGTATTTGCGTTGGCGTTATTTATTTCAATATTATTCAGTGGAGTTGAGGCAGTAGCATTTTCAGCGAGTGTTCTTATTGATGTATTTTCATCAACAATCTCCTGTTTAGTAGCTTTGGCAATTTGTGCACTTAAATCATTTATTGATTCATTTGACAAAGTGCTATTGGCTATTGGCTTGGTTTGCAACTCTTTTATATTTGGCTTTGCACTCTTGCGCCCCAGAAAGAAAGCAGAAGTACTAAGGATGCTAATCAGAACAATTGCTAAAAATACGAAAAACCATTTACAGCGTTTTCTTTTTTTCTCATCTTGCTCGATAAGCATACGAGCTTCTTCCCATGCACTTTCATCATAATCGAAAGATCTGTTTCGAAGTTTATTTTTAAATAAATCGTCTAATTGATTACTCATTTACTAAATCGCTTTTTGAGAATTCATTGTATTATTAATGATCTCTTGTAGTTTTTTTCTAGCAGAACTAACATGCCATTTGGATGTGCCATCGCTAATGTTTAACAACTTTCCAATTTCCTGATGAGAATATCCATCAACAGCAAAAAGGTTGAATACTTTTTGGGTTACTGGAGGTAAACTTTTTATCATCGACTCCAAGTCAGAGGCATCGAAAATTTTATCTGCCTCATTATAATCCACCATATTAGGCATTTGCTTTTCGCTAAAATCGGTGTATTCAATCAATTCCTGAACCTTTCTATTCTTCCTGAATTCGTCAATTACATGGTTAATCATGATACGACGAATCCAAGCGTCGAAAGGAATATTGGTATTGTATCGGTTGAGGTTATTTACTATTTTTAAAAACCCAGCATTTACTGAGGATTTTGCTTCATCTTGATCTACTTTATATCTGAGGCAGACACTCATCAAAATGCTGTAACACATTTTATGCAAACTAAACTGAGCTTTTCGATCGCCAGCTATACAGTCTCTTATGAGTGAATCGTTTACTTTCATTTTGTAAACCTTAATTTTTACCTTTTTAATATCTATGCCTTTGAAAGCACAGATTGTACTATGAGTTAAAATGTATTCTAAATTATCAAAAAAAAGCCCGGTCGGGTTTCCCTCCCCGACAGGCTTTCGATTAGCTTATTTGAAAACATTTGTAAATCGGTAATGAGAATTAAATCTCATGAATACTCAGTAATAAAAGGTAAACGGTTTATGGAATGCCGGTAATCGTGTTATTTATTTTAATCGAATTTTTTTAACATCCTTTCAATCAAACACACGAATATTTTAGAACTGAGGTTGGGTAGATTTAAAAATTATTTTACATTTATTTAAATGTTATATTTAAACTGTTGTTAAGCAATCGCTTAAGCCGCAAAAAAATAAATTAAAAACAGAAAAATATTTTTCGACTCTTTAGATTAATACTCAAACACTTAATTTACGCCTTTTCAATACGAAAATCAGATTATTTAACTCGAAATGAACGATTTACGCGGTCAAATGCACTTAAATTATTGCCAATATGAATTCCATATTGACTCAAATTTTGTTTTCTTTATTCTTTTCTCCTATTTGTACATTGTTGAAATAATAAAACGCCATGAATAAGCCATTAGCAGAGAGAATGAGGCCCACTACCCTATCAGATTATGTTGGACAGAGCCATTTAGTAGGTAAAACTGGAATTTTAAGAAAATCCATAGAAAGTGGAAATGTACCCTCTTTCATATTGTGGGGACCTCCTGGTGTAGGTAAGACAACATTGGCCTTTATCATTTCTCAAGCATTAGAAAGACCATTTTATAAACTTAGTGCTATAAATTCTGGAGTAAAAGATATCAGAGAAACTATTGCAAAAGCTAAGTCTAAGCAATTTTTCAATCGGGCAAATCCTATTTTATTTATCGATGAGATTCATAGATTTAGTAAATCTCAGCAAGATTCGCTCTTAGGAGCTGTAGAGCAAGGAATAATCACCCTAATTGGTGCCACCACTGAAAACCCTTCATTTGAAGTCATCTCGGCTTTGCTTAGTAGAGCCCAAGTCTATGTATTGAACCATCTAAGCGAGGAAGAACTCATCACTATTATAGACGAAACCATTCGCAAAGATGAAATACTGAAACCAAAAAAGGTAAAAATTTTAGAATATGAAGCATTAATACGTCTATCTGGAGGAGATGCGAGAAAGCTACTCAATGTGTTGGAAATCGTAGTGAATGCCAATATGGAAAATGCTCCAATCACTAATGATTTAGTGCAAGATCTAATCCAAGAAAACTTGATTTTATATGACAAAGCAGGTGAACAGCATTATGATATCATTAGTGCGTTTATAAAATCTATTAGAGGAAGCGATCCAAATGCTGGTGTTTATTATTTAGCAAGAATGCTTGAAGGTGGTGAAGACATAAAATTTATAGCCAGACGCCTTGTAATTTTGGCTGCTGAAGATATTGGACTAGCGAATCCAAACGCCCTACTTATGGCGAACACAGCGATGCAAGCCATTCAATCTGTTGGCATGCCCGAGTCTAGAATCATTTTAAGTCAAGCAGTTATCTATCTTGCCAATTCTGCTAAGAGTAATAGTGCTTATTTAGCTATAAATGAAGCACAAGCAATTGTAAAAGAAACTGGGAATTTATCTATACCTCTTCAATTGAGGAATGCCCCTACTAAACTGATGAAGCAACAGGGCTATGGTAAGGGCTATAAATATTCGCATGACTATCCTGGAAATTTTATCCGCCAAGAGTTCTTACCTGAAAACCTCAAAGGCAAAGTGTTTTATCACCCAAATAATAATCCCATTGAAAATAAGACGCTGGAAAAATTGAAGGAGAAATGGGGAAAATATTACAAAAAGTAGCAAAGGAAAAGCTTTCGCGTACCAGTATTAGTTTAATACCTGAAAATCAGATAATTACCTTACTTTTTTTTGCGAAAAATTACTTATCGCCGTAAAAATTATTTATTATTGCTTAATTAATATCTAAAATAGTGACATCTAATGATATAGATGTCCTAATAGATGGTAATACATAAGAACCAAAGTTCTTATTGCTGAGAATTTTAATCGAAAAACTAACACACAATGAAGGTTCGTACTTTTAAAACGAAGAAGAGCAAAAAGTTCTTCTTTAGTTTCCTCAACGATGATGGTAAAACTATCCTCAAATCAATCCCTTTCGATACCAAACCAGAACGTGACAAAGCTAAGATGGATGCTTTGCAAAAAATTGCAAATAGAACTCCATTTAATGATGTTAATGCAAATGGCAAATTTGGATTCAATTATGTTTCGAATGGAAAAACCATCGCCACCTCTCAAGATGGCTGGAATAGTCAAGAGGCAAGTAATCAAGCCAAGGAAAGCCTATTTAATATGGGCAAGCAGCTTTTAGACGAAGCCAAAAAGGAGGAGGAAAATGAACCTGTAAACGATAAAGTTGAAACCACCAGCGATTCGTATAAAACTGACGGGGGCGCTGACGACTACAAACCACTATCTTTTTATCAGGCAAACGGCGGAAATACACAAGATGGTTTTGATAGTTTTGAAAAAGACGGTGAATTCTATTTCTCCTATCGCAAGAACGGTCAAGTACATTTGATAAGTGAAGGATATAGTTCTGCAAAAGGCAGAGACAATGGAATTGCATCAGTTGATAAAAATCGATTGATAGCGGAACGCTATGATAGAAAAAGACATCAAAAAAACAACAAATTTTATTTCGACTTAAAAGCAGGGAATCACCAAGAAATTGCTACTAGTGCTTGGTATGATACCGAACAACAGATCAACAACGCCATTAACCTAGTTCAAGGTAATTCAACTGGAGGAGGCACTCAACAAAAAAATCCTACAACTGAAGCTGAAGATGCCAATTTCGTAGCTAGAAAAGGGGATGCTATTACTACAACTTCTAATATATCAGTACCTACCTATCAGGCTCCTACAGCAACGGATCAAGATAAGCCAAAGAAACCAAGAAAAAAGAGAACCACTCCTAAGAAGAAGAAGGGAGAAAAGGTAATTCTTAAAACGGGTAGCTATCCTATCAATGACGTAAAGTGGCAAATATTTCAAAGTGGTGGCAACAAGCGTTACTATTTTATTTTAAGAGACCCAAATGATAAATCTGTATTTTTCAATAGTAACGTAAAAGGGTTTGATACAGAGCAAGATGCCCAGGATGCCTTGGACAATGCAATGAAGTTTTCCCCTTCTGATTCTAATTACGAGGTGAAAATTGCCAAGAACGGTAAATACTATTTTTACGTTCAAAATGAGCAAAAAGAAAATGTAGGCAAAAGTTTCTTCTACAACACTGAAGAAGAAATGCGTACCGCTATTGCTTTACTACTTGGCGATTTTGCAGTTGGTGTACCAACGGCTACTGGTAACCAAGATGAATATCTAGAGTGCTCTGCGTATAAGAGCGACAACAATGGTTTCCATAATTTCGATGCGGAAGGAGAATCCTATTTTGCATATAATAATAACAACAAAACTTACTTGCGTTCTGAAGGATACACTAGTCCCAAAGGTCGTGATAACGGTATTCAGTCTGTTATTAAAAATGCACCTCTTGAAGAAAGATGGAAAACGCTCAATGAAAACGGCACCTATTTTTACACTTTAAAAGCTGGCAATAGTCAAGAAATTGCAAGATCATGTCCTTATGAAAATGAAGCAGCTATGATGGCTGATATGAAATGGATTCAAGGCGCCGAATCTACGATTGGTTTTGGATCTAAGTTGCTTGGAACTTCTCTGATGTCCGCTTCCATGCTGATAGCAAGGACTAAAGAAGATGAAGCTGCAAAACTTGCTGCTGAAGAAGAAGCTAAACGTAAAGCTG
>JALZVN010000123.1 GCA_023299965.1 Saprospiraceae bacterium
GATATGATCAGTGAGATATAGTCGTATATTGTCTCTTCTCGTACCTCGTCGAGCCTGCTCTACTCCTTATCTCACAAGAGCCTATCTCTGCTACGTACCACTTCTATCCCTTGCCCAATGGCTTATATCTCCTATGTTTATGGGGTACACTCTAATTAATGTACACTATCGTAGAAACAATGGACCGTATTCTACGATATATTAGACTTTTTCTATAATTTTCGTTTCAGTTAAACACGCAAAGCGCTTGATTTCAAAAATTAAAAGTATAGCTAAAGGATTTTGGTACTTTATATCTAGTAAAGTGTTCCTAGTTAACCTAGGTATACTGGTAGTTGTACTTAGTATTCTTTTCTTTATGCTGAATATGTGGATGAAGAGTTATACCAAGCACGGATCTTCATTGGACGTTCCGAATTTTGTTGGTATGGATGTAGATGCTGCGATGCGTGTATCCAAAGAAGATAAACTGAACCTACTGGTTATAGATTCTTCTACCTATAATCCTAAGGTAGAAGGGGGAGTGATTCTAGAGCAAAGTCCTATTCCAGATTCAAAAGTAAAAGAACAGCGTACAGTATATCTTACCATTTCCAAGTATATACCAAATGATGTAGTATTGCCTGAGTTGGTGGGGAACTATGATGCGACTAATTATGCCCGTAAGCTACAACGAAAAGGATTGCGTAGTCAGATTGGTAAAAAGATATTTGACGCCAACCAACAGCCTAATACCATATTGTATATCGCTATAGATGGCAAGAAGATAACTGACGATGACATTAGTAAAGGAGTATCTGCCTCAGAAGGAACAATGGTAGATCTTATCGTGACGGAACGAGGATTATCTTTAACAGACTTGCCTGAGTTGAATTGCTTATCCTACTCGGAGGCTAAATTTATTATGAGTTCTTACAATTTAAATATTGGTTCTATTATCAATGATGAAACGGTGAAGGATCAGGCAAATGCCTATATATGGAAGCAAAGACCAGCTTATTCGGCTGGTACTACTATAGCAATCGGTGCTCCCGTTGATTTATTTCTTACCCAATTTAAGCCTACTACTTGCAATTGATGCGGTATTTTGCCAGACACTTTTCTAAGCAGCAACATTTACTCCTACAATTCGTTTTTAAATTGTGTTCAAGGGCATTTGTATCCCTTGTTTAAACTACCAATAATGCATAAATATCGATTCATTGTATTCGCAGTCTGTTTTTTAGCGTATTCTGTGTTATCTGCTCAGATAGAACTGGTTACACCAAGGTATAATCATATATTACAGCAGACCAAAACGCCTGTGCAGAAGCGTAGTGTTAGCTTAGATACCTTACCTTTTGTAGAAGACTTTGCGACAGGTGGTCCTTTCCCAAATTCAAGTAGATGGGAGGATAATGATGTATTTGTCAATAATTCCCTAGCGATTGCACCTCCTTCGATTGGTGTAGCTACCTTAGATGGATTGGATGAAACTGGATCACCTTATGGTCGAAGTGAATCAGGAGATACTCTCACGAGTGTGGCTATCAATTTAGATGTTGTGGTTGATGATTTACATCTGAGTTTCTTCGTTCAACCAAGGGGATTTGGAGATCAACCAGAATTACTTGATAGCCTAATTTTAGAATTTTTGGATGTAAATGGAGTCTGGCAACTACAACGTTCCTATCAAGGGAGCGATACTCCTTTAACAGTCGATGAGTTTATGTTTGATTTTGTTATGATTAGCAATACGGATTTCTTACACGAGGACTTCCAATTTCGATTTAGAAACAAGAGTTCTGGAAGGGGAGCAGTTGATTACTGGCATTTAGATATGATCAGATTACTCAACAATCAAGCACCGAGCTCTTCATTTAGAGATGTTGCCTTTCGATTCCCTTCAGAAGGAATATTGGACAGATATAGCGCAATGCCAGTTCGTCACTTTCGATCAAATACGGCTTCTCACTTAAGAGATATGTTTAGTTTGAGTATCATAAATCACTTTGATAGTAATCGTCCTATTGGTTCCCCTACGTCATTGATGGAGATCAATGAAGTGAATAGTGGGCAAAATGTATTAGCGCCGCGACAATACTTGACTGGAGGGCAGAACATAGATTCGAATACGAGTATCGAAAATACTATATCACAAAGTTTTTCTGTGAGCTCGACTATTGCAAATAGCAGTGATGAGTTACTTTTTGAAACAAGCTTTGTGCTCAATCCAGCAGAGGCAGATAATGATAAAGGTCATCTTGAGAATAATTTCATCACTACAGAAACAGTGATCGACGATTACTTTGCATACGATGATGGGACAGCTGAACTTGGATTACTAGCACAAGGGGCAGGGACGAATATTGCTGTAGAGTTTCAGACGACTGTCCAAGATACCTTAAGTGCCATAGCGCTTCATATACCACGTCTTAAAACGGATGTATCGAATCAGTTTTTTAGTTTAAAGGTTTGGTTGAATGATCTAACATCTGAACCCGTATTTGAAGGAAATCTTTTGCACCCAATATATGTAGATGAATTTGCAGACACTCTTCAAGGATTTACGACCTATAGATTACAGGAAACCTTCACTGGTGTATTGCGACCGGTCGAGATACCGGCTAATACTACTTTCTATATAGGATGGGAGCAAGTTAGTGATGAGTTTATTGATGCTATTCCAGTTGGGTTTGATGTCAATACTACAGGGGTTTCTCAGTATAATTTCTTTAGTACAGATGAACAAGACTGGTTTGACTTTGAATCTGAAAATCTAGATGGAGCTTTATTAATTCGCCCTGTTATGGGTGTGGACAACGCGATTTTCACCTCGGTAGGGGAGACTGATTCATTGGAAGGTATTAAAGTATATCCCAATCCCAATAATACAGGTCTTTTGAATATCGAACTTGATGAGGTGGCGCAGAGTCGAATCAAGGAAGCTAGAATAATAGATGTGAATGGAAGATTGGTACATGTACAAAAGGAAGGATTACATCAAATTGCCTTACCGTATGTAGCCGCGGGCGTTTATTTTATTAATTTTGCAGATGACTCAAACAATCTTATTTATAGAGAAAAACTTATAATTCAAGAATAATAGTATGGATATTAACGTAGATGAACTAAAACAAAAGCTAGATCAAAAGGAATCTTTCATTTTTATAGATGTAAGAGAGCCTCATGAATATGAAGAATTCAATCTAGGAGCAGAACTTATTCCTTTGGGGGATGTGATGAAAATAATTGCTCAATATGAAGATAGAAAAGAGGAAGAAATAGTTGTACACTGCAGAAGTGGCGCTAGGAGTGGGCAGGCTAAAAATTTCCTTACGGAAGCAGGTTTCAAAAATGTGAGGAATCTTGAAGGAGGTGTTTTAGCTTGGAAGGAGAAATATTAATTTTGCCTACATTAAAACAAAAAAGCACCCTCAGGTTTAAAACTTAAGGGTGCTTTTTTGTTTGCGTTATTCTTACTGGTTAATCTCCAAAAAACTTTGAACGCATTTTGTGAACATATGCGTTAATGTTTTTATTCTTTAATTCTAATGACATGGCTCTTGCACTTGATTCAAGATTATGCTTTGCAGAAACGACTGAGTAGTATTGAGAAAAGTCAAAGACAATCTTTTGTGCATCATCATATCCCATATCTTTAAGTTTTTCAACCATTTTATCAGCATTTACTTCATTTGAAAAGGAGCCAGCTATAACTAAAAAGTCTGCGTTTTCGCTGGAGCTGTAAGTAGTTTCGCTAATCGCTTCCCTAGATATTGTTTTTCTTTTTGCAGATTTTTCTATAAAATCATCTTTATTATCAACTGAAGCATACTCCTCGGCAACGAATTCGAAGTCATCATCTTCTACATCAGCCGATGGATTTTCCTTTGCATTCTCTTCTTTGTATTCATCTTCTAGACTATCTCTGTCTTCATTCTCATCGCTAATGATATATCCATCATCTCCGGAGTCTTCATCTGCTTTAAAAATAACATCTTCTTCTAAACCTCCATCTATATTTGCCATGTGCTCTTGCGTAGCGTCACTACCACAAGAGTGCATAACCTGCGCAAACCAGATATAACCAACAAAAAGAATAATTGAAAACCAAATTATTTTTCTTAACATATTTAGTGTAGTATATGCATTTTGTGAATAAACAGTTGACAAAGATAAGGATATAAACAATATATATATGTAATATATTGTCCAATAATGTGCGAGTACAAGTTAAAAGGGGAGCTTTATCCCTACAGTCAACAGAAAAATAAGGATTTTTTTGCTAGAATGCGTTCTTCCACATCATACTTTCTACTGGTTTGGCGGATTTTTCATTGTATTTGGCGCCTTCTTTCTTATTATAGTAGTTGTGAATGTCACCTTCTACTGCAAAGTAAATTAGCTGTCCGATAGGCATTCCTGCGTAGATTCTTACTGGTTGGACGCAAGATATCTCAAGTGTCCAATTGTTACAAAAACCTACATCCCCTTTACCTGCAGTCGCATGGATATCGATACCTAATCTCCCAACGCTAGATTTACCTTCTAAGAATGGTACTGCTGTATGTGTTTCTGTATATTCTTCAGTAACTCCTAGATATAGCGTTCCTGGTTGAATTACAAAGCCATCTTTTGGGATTTGGAAATGAGAGACATTAT
The DNA here is from genome assembly GCA_023299965.1 of Saprospiraceae bacterium. Lineage (GTDB taxonomy): Bacteria > Bacteroidota > Bacteroidia > Chitinophagales > Saprospiraceae > JALZVN01. The sequence goes on from JALZVN010000123.1 coordinate 4,645, forward strand.
TATGTCTCTTAGCATCTAATACACGATCATTATATACAGCTAAATTGACTCCTAAATGTACGTCGTACGAATTGGTACCCAAGGATTCAGGGCGATAAGGCTCGATTACAATATCTTTTGATGAAATGGCCTCCTTAATCTTTATGTCTGAAAAAATCATGTTTTATATTTTATTTCCCATATTTTAATGGATCTGTCGTCGCTGCAAGATATAAGTATAGATTCAGAAAGCCACAATAAATGATTAACAGAATTTACGTGACCTAAATCTCTAATGGATTCTATTACTTTGAGCAATTTGTATGACTTGGCATCCCAAATTTTGATTGTTTTATCGCGACTTGCGGTCGCAAATAACTTACCAGAAGGGTTGAGTTTAATAGCATTTATCGTAAATAGATGGGCAGGTACACCTTTATAAATGTTTAAGGAAGTGCCTTCCGTCCAAATATTAAGCATGGCATCTCTACCACCACTCAATAGGTGTTGCAACTGCGGATCAAAAGCCAAGGAAAAAACGGAATTCTCGTGCGCGTGTTTGATTACATCTACTATTGTTTTGGTATGCAAATCAATCATGAAAATCGATTTATCACTAGCGCCTACATATATAATCGAATCACTGAAGGCAATAGACCTAAGACTATCTCCGGAAATTTTCATGCTTTCCACTTGGCCAACATTTTGGAGACTCCATTTACTGAGCATTCCTTGCCCCCCTAGCGTATATAGTTCTCGGTTTATCATTGTGATGCCAAATACACCTTTTTTGTGATGTTTGAATCTTCTAGTTCGTTCAGCATCAAGTAGATTGATAAAATGTACTTCACCATGCATATCACCAGCGACTAACAGATTTGAACTTTCTTCAAACAATAAGCTGAATATTTGGGTGTCTGTTTTCGCAACGAGTTTTCCTGTCTCAACATCTTTACTATTAAGATCCCATTTTACAATCCAACCATCGCCTCCGGCTGAAAGAAAGGTGTTTTCTCCAGCACCTTGCAATTGATATACTGCACCATTGTGCCCTGTTAGGGTATGAAGATGTTTTATACTGATTGCTATTGACAAGTGATCTAGGTTTAGGTTACAAAACTAACTATTCTTTTTGTCAGGACTCATAAGTAATCGAATATTTGATCTTAAGAAAATGAATTTTACAAATTGTTAATTTCGTATCTTTCCCTTCAATTTAACTATGTCATTAATCGTACAAGAAAATATTCAGCCAATTGGAGAATTTGGGATTTGGCACATCTCTGAGACCCGTGAATTCTTTTTGAGTCGGCTGGAGCTGACAAGTAAGGAAAAAGCACGTTATGCGCTTATGAAAGGGCGTTTACAAATAGAATGGTTAGCTGCTAGGTATCTTTTGCATACTCTATCTGGGCGCCCTATACGTGGGAAATTATTTAAAGATGAATATGGTAAGCCGTATCTTGAAGATAGCTCTTTCCATATTTCCTTGAGTCATAGTAAAGATATGGCTGCGGTGATTGCTAGTCCTTTTGTATGTGGGATAGATATACAATTGATTGTGCCAAAGATAGAGCGTATCGCCCCAAAGTTTATGAGTCAAGCTGAATTGAATGCCATTGTAAATAATCCCATTTTACACATGCACATTGTTTGGGGAGCTAAAGAGTGTTTATACAAATCATACGGAAAAAGGAAACTGGACTTCAAAAAACATATTTTTATTGATTCATTCCTTCTGACAAAAGATAGTGGCACTTTTACAGGAACTGTCAAAAAAGATAGCTTTGAAGCAAGATATCAATTGTATTTTCAGCGTTATGATGATTATATATTAGTTTATAGTACACAACTGAATAAGAATGAGTAAGTCTATTATAATTGTATTTTGCTTGAGTTGGGCAATGATTTGTTTTTCATGCGGAGGCAACAACTCTAATCATGCTCATAGAAATTCCGTATTCGATGCAGACGGTTCAGTGCCTACTGACTTTATGGATTTTTATATGAAGTTTCATCAAGATAGTTTATATCAGATGGGGCATATACAATTTCCTTTAAAAGGTATGCCCGCCATGGCGATTGACCTAAGCCAAGATTCGATTAATAATTATTATTGGCAAGAAGAGAACTGGAAGGTACATAAACCATTTATGGGTAATGAGACTGAGTATATGAAAGAATTTATTACCATCTCTGACAACTTGATTTCAGAATTTATAGTCGAAAAACAAATGGGATACGGTATGGAGCGTAGATTTTCTAAAATAGCTGGCAGATGGAATCTTATTTACTATATGGATATGAATAAACTAAGCGAGTAGCATAAACTCAGCGAGTAGCCTGCAGATAAACCTCATATTGTTTTCTTTACTACTTAGATAACGCAAGTCTTTGTGTATTATAGTATTATCTAAATAATCCTTATATTTAGTAGTATTACACAACGAAAGATTATGCTAACCTACTCCTCTAAAAGATGGATACTTATAGTCCATGTGCTTTACTTGAGCCTACTGAACGTATATTCTCAAGGACATTCTGCTTACGATATAGCGGAGAATTTATACAAAAGTAAGTCCTTTGATCAATGTCAAATAGAGCTTGATCAAATTTTGACTGTTAAAAAATCCTATCATGACAGTACATTGGCCGCGACCTACAAATTGTATGGAGATTTATATTTGAAAAAATATGAACTTCATGAGACTATTAAGAACTACGAAGTTGCAGATTCTATTTATGCGCTACTAGGTAAACGACATGCCCCCAAAAGACTCAACGTTATAAATAAGATTGGTATCTGTTATGCACAACAAGATAACTTGATCATGACTTCTAAGTATTTTCAATCTGCATATGATCTTGCTATATCCATATATGAACATTCAGATCTAAATGCTGCAAAAGCAGTTAACAATCTTGCTAGCGTATACCTCTATCTCGGAGATTTTGACCAAAGCTTAAAGTATTATAAAGAGTCGGTTGCGGTAAAAAAGAAATTCATTCACGAGAATCCAGTTTCTTTAGCCAATACCTATGAAAACATGGCTTCCATATACGGTCAGATTAATCAGATGGGCGAAGCTGAATCCTATTTGAATAAGGCCGGGCAATTGTATCAAATGCAGCATGAAGGAAATAAGAATGCCTTATTAGGTTTCTATATTAATTTAGCCGGATTTTATTTAGAAAATGATAGAGTAGACGATGCTATTCAACAGCTTATAATAGCGGATTCTCTTCCAGATAAATACAAGGAAGATAAATTAAACGTTTTGCTTATCAATAAAAATTTTGGTACCGCTTATCTAGAAAAGAAAGATTATCAAAGGGCTTTACAGTATTTTGAAAAGGTAAAGTCGCAAGTCAATCAATTCCAAGTAGGGCAAAA
>JALZVN010000124.1 GCA_023299965.1 Saprospiraceae bacterium
AAAAAATAGGATTGTTTGGGGTCACCCACAGCCCTGATTCCGGCAAAGCCTACATCAGGACGTGGTCGCGTCGTCCGCTACTACCCTCAGGGCATCGCGCAGCCGCAATATCTTGCGTCTCTAGCCTTCCCACCTGAGGATACCGCTACCACCGCTTGCCTCTAACGCGGCTCTGCCTTGTCGAGCTTTGATGCCTACGGCATGTCGCGATTATTAAGTAGAGATATTCAAATGGTATTAGGCTTTAAGGCAGTTCATCAAATAGTAAACTAGATGTCAACAAGTTGTGGCATCTCTGAATATCCCTAAGTATAGTAGAGAGTATAGCAGAGAAGTATCGGCAGGCTTTTCGCCATTTTAGGTCTAGACCATTTGAGGCACGTACTCTAAGCCGTTACCTTTTTAGTTTGTGCCACTATAGCTTGATTGATTTCTTTGACAAGAGTGGGACCAGCATAGACCAGTCCAGAGTATACCTGAAGCAATGAAGCGCCTGCTTCCAATTTTTCTAGTGCATCTTGACCAGAAGTGATGCCTCCTACGCCAATGATGATTTTATGCTTTTCCATTCGGTCGGCTAAATACTTAATGACTTCTGTAGAACGTTTTTTTAGTGGCGCACCGCTGAGGCCCCCATTGCCAATTCTAGCTATTTCTTCATCAGAAGTTTTCAGACCTGCTCTAGATATGGTAGTGTTAGTGGAGATAAGTCCTTCGATATCCGTATCCTTGACTATATCGAGGATGTCATCAAGTTGTTCATTGGTCAAGTCAGGTGCAATTTTTAGCAAGATGGGTTTACGCTGATCAAAAGTATTATTGCGGGCCTGCAATCCTTTGAGCAACTTCGTCAGAGGCTCTTTTTCTTGCAGATCTCTTAGATTAGGTGTATTCGGGGAACTAACATTCACAACAAAATAGTCTACTAAGTCATGTAGTTCATCAAAGCATTTCAGATAGTCTTGATCTGCTATATTGTTAGGCGTGATTTTATTTTTGCCTATGTTCCCTCCTATGATGATTTGAGTATCTTTTCGATTTTTTAGTCTCTTGACCATAGCTTCTACCCCCTCATTGTTGAAGCCCATTCTATTGATGATGCCTTGATCTGGTATGAGGCGAAACAAACGCTGCTTTGGATTACCATCTTGAGGTAAAGGAGTGACAGTACCGATTTCAATAAACCCAAAACCTAGGGCAGTCATATCCTCAAAGTACTTTCCGTCTTTGTCAAAACCTGCTGCAAGACCTACAGGGTTTGGAAAATCCAATCCCATATAAGATCTACGAAGTGATGGATGTGCGTATTGCCACTTGCCAATAATGGCAGATCCCAGTATTGGGATTTTTCGCAAGATGCGAAGCATGGATATAGTGAAATGATGCGCTTTCTCGGGGTCGAGTAAGAATACTAGGGGCTTTAATAACTGGTACACAATCTCTATCTTTTTTGCAAAGATAGAGATAATTGTATTTTAAACTAAGTAGTTACTAGAGCTTCTTTTTGGAGCAGCTCTAAGTCTCTTATTAAGAGTCTCTTTCTATCAAATGTAATAAGATTGCGCGTACGTAACTCATTGAGGATAGTAGTTACGGTTTGTCTTGAAGTAGCCGTTAGATTTGCAATTTCCTGGTGCGTGTTAAATTTACGCACAAGCATTTCGTATCCTACTCTCTGACCTCTTGTAGTCGCCAATTCTAATAGATATTCAACTATTCTAGATCGAGAATCTTTAAATACTAGTGATTCTAGTCTTTTTTCAACGCTAAGGATTCTTTTACCGATCACTTTCATTAAGAACAACTGCAATCCACTATTTTCTTTGATAAGCCCTTTCAACTCATCCAAGGTAGTCATACATACATTTGTATCTTCCATAGCGAAAGCAAATTCTCTACGCTTCGCTTCACCTACCATCGCAAGTTCACCGAATACTTCTCCTTTGCCTATGATTGATTTGATGATTTCTTTCCCACCATTTCCGTATACACCTATTTTTATACGACCCTCATTGATGAAAAATAACTTATCAGCCTCATCATTTGGAAGATAAATGTTGGTTCCTTTCTTAAAAACTCTTGAACTGTTATTCATAGCGTCAGATGCGCTAAGCTTATTAGGGCATAAAATCCCGAATAAATCTATGTTTTCTAGGTACCAAAAAGATTGATCTGTCATAATAAAATTGTTGGGTTAATACTACACGAACAATCCTTCGCTTGAATTAGTTTAGAAAAAAACAGTCAAGCTACTTGAGTGCTGGCGTCTGAATGCTTATTCGCAAAGCCTTTGTTACAAGTACTGTGATTCCCAACAAATGGTTGTTTCAGCAGACAATTAATCTGGATAAAGGTCCAAATCTTTGGTTAAATCAGCCAAAAAACTATTCTTTTCGCAAAATTTTTCGAAAATATCTTTGGAACTCAAGGTTTTCACACTTTGAGTCATTTGCTCCATTTTTTCTTTATCAATCTCAATAAATCTTCTTAATCCTGGATCTCCAAAATAAGTTCTAAGGTATTGCATTAAGCCAGATTCTTCCCTAAGATGGCCAGCGGCCACCTTAGATCCTACTTTGGATACGATACTGCCATCTACAATACTTAGGTCCGTATCGTCTAAAGTTGTACGTACAGAATTGCTCTCTACCTTCAAGCTATATTCTTTCCAAACGGTAGTAAGATTTTCAATATTGAGTTCGTTTTTAACGATACTTTTCTCGGCAGCTTCTTGTTCTATCACTTCTTCAGTGATATTATCTAATGACAAAGTAGGAATGGCCAAGCTTCCTAATTTTCCTTTCAGACCACTTGTGCTACTCGCACTGGGCTTGACCTCCGGTTTTGGAGTGTTTTGAATAGTTGGGGCAGGCTTCTTTGCTGATTCAGCAGGGGGATGAAGCTCTTCACTAGGCTCTTCTACCATTTTAGGTGCAGGAGGAGCTATTTCTTGTTTTATCTCCTTTTTAGGTGTAGGAGTCTTTGTTTGTGCTGCTACTGGAGCCTTTTCGATAGGCTTACTTTTTAGCGGCTGACTGGGTATAGGAGTTTTTTTTTCTGAGATAGGTGCCCCTTTTCCTTCTAGATGCACTTCAATAGCTTGATTGATATGAGCCAATTTTACTAAGTAAAGCTCTAAATGCAATTTCTTATTCTTTGCCATCTTGAAGTTGACATCGCATTCATTTAGATAGTGTAGTGCATTCAATAAGAATGATTGACTACTGCTTTCTGCTTGTTGGATATACTTTGTGGCTAGTTTATTACTTACTTCTAGCAAGGATTGAGTTGCTTTTTCTTTGGCAACGAGCAGATT
>JALZVN010000125.1 GCA_023299965.1 Saprospiraceae bacterium
CGCTTTCGTTTTCTGTCGTATTTCTTTCAGTTTAAAATGCTCGCCGAGGGGCAAAAAATTTGCCCCTCGGGTTTATGAGCAATTTTCAGGGTATTGGGTTATGGGGGTATTTAGCAATCGTATTCTGAATTGGTTTTTGGCAGGAGTATTCTCCCTTTGTACTATTTGAATCGAACTTTTAAAAACTATAATTTACCTATTTATTATTTGTCTCTTTATCTATGAAGGATGATTAAGCTGCAGCTCTTAATCCTGCTCTTATCACTTTTTCTTGCATTTCTTTTCTAGCAAAAAATATTCTGCTCTTTATTGTTCCTAGTGGAGTATCTAGTGCATCCGCTACTTCTTGGTAACTCATGCCCAGGTAATTCATCCAAAATGGCTGACGCAACTTTTCGTCTAATTCATCAAGCATAGTCATCAGTTCTTGCATAGCCATATTACTTTCGCCTTCATTAGCTGCTGCTGATCTAGTATTGGTAATCATTTCTAAGCTATCATCCGCTACTGTCTTCACCTTAGATCTCTTCTTTCTTCTGTATCCGTTGATAAAAGTATTCCTCATAAGAGTAAGAATCCAAGCTCTAAAATTGGTTCCAATCTTAAACTTGTCCTTATTCTTTAGCGCCTTGTAAACGGTGTCTTGGAATAGGTCTCGACTATCTTCTAAATCTCTCGTTAAGCTCAATGCGAAATTATTTAACGGAGAAGTAATCGTGTCTATCTGGGTATAAAAATCGCTTGTACTCATCTTGATTTAATTTTTAGTGTTATCGTATATTTATTATTGTTTAACCATTGATGTTATAACATCTTTTTGAGCTTATTTGTTGTCTAAACATCGTTGTTGTAACATCTTTTAATTGGTGAAACTCGGTTTTGTCAACCAAGTCACTGAATATCATCACTTTAAGATTGGAAATATTTTTTATTTTTTTTCAATGAAAGGTCTAATTATAAGACTAGTACATAATAAGCACTTGTAGTATATCGTCAATATCCCGCTTTTGCTATATGCGATAAAACCCAGAAAGTTTATTTTTAAGTGTTCTAATCTAAGTCTTCTTCACATAATGGGGATCTCGTAGTGATGTAAAAATCAACGAGTGAGTGTAGACATTGCCCACCCATCTTAGACCATTTGTAGTTTAAAATGGCGTGCAAGAGTTTAGATAGAAATGATTAAGGTCGAGGTAACCGCCCGCTGCGCAGCAATATTAATCCGGCGAAACAATATAGGAAGGGAACTGTCGAAAATTGGAGACAGCATGTAATATTTCTGTATAATAGCCTTAGCTATTATGTCCCGATAGCTAGAGCTATCGGGATTTAAAGAAGAGGCACCTACCTACCGCAGGCCTGCCTGCGGTAGGTAGGTTGGTTGGTTGGTTGGTTGGTTGGTTATCTGTATCAAAATATATGTGTCATTTTAAATTTCAAATGGTATTAGATCTTTGAATCTCAGATAGACAAGATAGGCTGGAATTTCCCATAGGGATCTAAATTCGATCTATTCCACACATCTTTGAACAGATAGAGGTTTGTGAATTAAAATCGTAGATATGAAGTGTAGTAAAAGAGAGTTTCTCTAGAAGAAAAAATGAAATGGAACCGCAATTAGTGAATAGTACAAAAGCTCAGCGAGAGGCTATGAAAGCCCCTCGTCAATATGAGCATTTGTTTAGGGGTATGTGTATTTGGGGAAGTATTGGTTTATTAGCTGTTGTACTAAGGGCTTGGATTATCTTACATATTCCATAATTGATAAAACACTATCTATTTTACTAGAACTACCCAACATCAACAAGTTCTTGGTATATTTTCATTTGGCAGAAAACGTTCAACGAGGAGCTTTTAGCTCCTCGTATGTACGAGCATTTGTTAGGGGTTTTGGATTCATGAGGGTAATTCAATTTCCTGGGCGTTTTGGTTTCGGGAGGGTATCATTTCTCCCAAAATTATTATTCGATTTTTTTTAAACCTATTTATACTATTTGAAATTTAATAACTGTCTAAGATTTATTTAAGCAGCAGCTCTCCATCCAGCTCTTATTACCTTTTCTTGCGTCTCTTTTCTAGCGAAGAAAATTCTACTCTTAAACGTTCCAAGTAGAGTATCTAGAGCATCGGCTACTTCTTGATAGAGATACCTTGTCGTTGTTTTGAATATTTTGATTAATCATTGATGTTTAAAACATCTATTTTGATAAAAAATACTGCGGTATTTAATCGCGTATTTTATCTAAAATGTTATTTAATGTAAATGCATCCTCTGGAGATAAATTATTGTAGATATTTTCTACATGCTTATCTAAACCATCCAATTCTTCAAGATAATCAAGGCCTTCTTGAGAGATGGTAACATCAACCAATCTTTTATCGATGCAACAAGCTACTCTACTCACCCAGCCTTTCGCGCTTAATCGTTCTACCAATCTAGAAGTATCAGCCATCTTTTGAACCATACGAGAACGTATATCACTAGTAGAGAGCGGTCCATTTGCTCCTTTCAATATTTTCAGCACGTTATACTGCTGCATTGTAATATCATGTGGTTTGAAAAAGCTCTTCATTTTTGTTGACAACCAGTTATGGGTAAAAATCAAGTTGATCGTCGCCTGCTGAAATACACTTCTAAATGGCCTAACCTGATTTATTTCGTTAGCTATTTCCATGCTATTTAATCTATTTATTTTTTAGTTAAATGAGGGGTAATTTAATTCAATGGTATTCGGTTGATTTATCGTAAACCTGCATTCTTAGCTAATACTTGGAGTTCTTTTTTCGCGAAAAAGATTCTACTTTTTATAGTACCGAGTGGAACTTCTAACTCATCTGCAATCTCCTGGTAGCTTAGACCCGTGTAATACATTTGAAAAGGAATTCTTAATTTATCCTCAATACTATTCATCATTGTACTAAGTTCTTCCATTTCAAGATTAGAAGTACCCTCATTAAGTACTGCTCCTCTAGCTGTATTAGCTTCGAAGTGGAAGCTATCAGATGGAGCTGAAGTAGTAGCGTGTCTTTTCTTACGACGGTAATCATTGATGAAAGTATTTCTCATCAAAGTCATAATCCATGCTTTGAAGTTTGTACCAAGACGAAATTTATCTTTATTCTTCAGCGCCTTAAAAACCGTTTCTTGAAAAAGGTCTCTCGCATCATTCATGTTCTTTGTCAATCCTAAAGCGAATGATTGTAGTGGCGTGTAAATCGTGTCAATGTTCGTGTAAAAATCTTGCGTACTCATTATCTAAGGTATTAGTCGTTTTTAAATTCAACGTTACAACTTCATTGTTGCAACTATGATGTTA
>JALZVN010000126.1 GCA_023299965.1 Saprospiraceae bacterium
TCCTCACATACGAGAATTTTCATATATTTTTAAATTCTAATTTGAATTTAAAGATATGAAGAAAATCTGAGATCGGACCTATTATAAGCGAGTTAGCTCCATTTTTAACTCTGTCATTACACGCTCTAGGTTTACTTCTAATTTGTCCATTAAGCTACCTAATTCATCCACAGAGATGTTATTTTTAGCATTCTGCTCAATAGTCTTATTCGATACAGTCATCGTCTCATTGCCAACGTATGAAAGCGTAGATTTCATTTTGTGGCTTACAGAGGATAACTCTTCCCACTGTGCACTTTGCTGTAGATTTCTCATTTTCACTACTTCATCAGGAAGTTCATCTATCAGCATTTCCAATAGAACTTTTTTCATGCTATCATCACCGTCAGACATGAGTTCTAGATATTCGAGGTTGATAAATTGATATGCATTATTACTCACCATTGTTTTGGGAATTTATAATTTAAATTAAATAAATCTTATTGCTGAGTGGTTCAAGATCTAATTAACTATTAGACCTAAGTGTTTTGTTTCTTTTTGCTGTTACGTAGTGACCTATCTTACTAAAAAGCTGTTCGGGCTTAAAAGGTTTAAGTACATAGTCATCCATGCCGTAATCTTTGAATTTATCATCTTCTGCAATATTGGCGTGAGCAGTCATGGCTAAAATTGGAAGTTCTGCTTTAGACTTCTCAAAATTAGCTCTTATATATTGCGTTGCCTCATACCCATCCATGATAGGCATTTGGATATCCATTAGGATGATGTCAAAGTCAGCTTCCTTTAGTTTTTCTAAACCCTGTTTACCGTTTTCGGCAACGATTAGATTGATATTTGGAAACTGTTTATTTAAGGTCTTAGTAGCTACGAGTCTATTGATCATGTGATCTTCACAAAGCAATAAATCGAAAGCTGTATTTGGATCAAAGTCATCTGCTGATGGTGCATCTGCTTGTGGCTCTTGACCTTCTTCAAGAATCAAGTCAAAGCTGAATTTGGAACCTACTTGATGTTCACTTTCTACCCAAATCTTTCCACCTTGGTATTCTATCAGGTTCTTTGCAATGGATAAGCCCAGCCCAGTCCCTTCAAATATTCTATCCTTTGATCGAATACGAGTAAAAGTTTCAAATATCACTCCAATTTTATCTTCTGGTATACCTATCCCAGTATCCTGTACTTCAAATTGGATATGCCATGAACCATGACTTTCGTTTACCACGCTTACGTTTATGGAAACCTTTCCATCATCTGTAAACTTGATAGCGTTACCAACAAGATTATATAAGATTTGATTTAATCTTAATGGATCTCCCTCTAGCCATTGAGGGATAGATGGGTCAACATTTAGCTCTAGGACAAGGTTCTTTTCATCGACCTTATACTGCATTACGTTGATCACATTTTTCATCAAGGAATTAAAATCAAAGCTAGAGTAGTTGAATTTTATTTTCCCAGCTTGAATTGATGATATTTCTAGGATGTCATTTACGATCCCTAAAAGCAACTCTGAAGAGTTCTTTACATTGCTTATATAGCTGTATTGTTCCTCATTCAAGTCAGTCTTCAATACTAGATTACTCATCCCTAAGATGGCGTTCATTGGAGTACGCATCTCATGACTCACACTAGCTATAAACTGTTCTTTTAACTTAGAAGTTTGATCAGCAATTTTTCGGTCTTGGCGAAGCTTTTCGGCTTGCTTACGCTCTGTTATATCTCTTATGAAGCCATTGATTCCAACAAAATTACCATAGATCAATTGGCCTGCTGAGATTAAGCAATTTCTTATACTTTCATCTTTGCAAACAATATTGACTTCCTCTTCTACTACAAATTTGCTCTGGAAAACACGATCTTGAAATGTCTCCCAAAAATTTCTGTTCTCAAAGAGCGCTTCTATTTGTAATCCGAATAATTCAGAGTTTTCGTATCCAGTGATGACGGATGTTGATTTATTGAAGTCGACAAGTTTACCTTCATAGTTGCAAACATATATTGCATCCTTAGAATTGGTAAAGATATTTTGGTATCTAGTTTGTGCTTCTTCAATTTTTTTGAGATACTTTTTTCTTTCAATAGAAAAGCGAAGTGTCTTCAAGAAAACATTGGCGTCATAATTTCCTTTTATGAGGAAGTCTTGAGCACCCATTTTGAGTGCCTTCAGTCCAAGTTGACGGTCTTGCTGACCCGTTAATACGATTACGTTGTTGTTAGGAAATTGCTGAAGAAGTGTGTTTAAGGTGTCAAATCCAAAACTGTCTGGTAGACTTAGATCCAAAAGGATGGCTGCGTAGTCATCTTCCTTCTCCAATGTTTTAAGACCGGCGTTGAGAGAGTCCTTTACCACAAGCCTACAGTGCTTCATGCCAGATTCTACCAAAAGTAGCTCTACCATTCGAGCATCTGCTTTGTTGTCTTCAATAAGCAGTATTTTATTTATCTCAGTATTGGACAAATTGGATACATTATTTTTGCTATTTCCTTCTACCAATATAGGTTGATATTCTGAACTACTCGCCATTTGTAAAATTTATAGAATAATATCTCATGACTAATGCTCAAAACGCCTATAAATAAAGGGTTTTCCTTAGTCTATAGGTATAAATGCAAATTTCGAGCCTAATTCTTCAATGACAAATAGGCAATAAAAATCTTCTGGGTCTTTATATATTTTCCTAAATTCATTTATTCTTTCTTGCCTAATTAGATTTTTGGCTGAAAACTCTTCTAAGGTAGAAATATACAAATTCCATGAGCTTTTAAGAGAAGCTGGATTTGCCAACATGATTCCTAGATTTAGTGGCTCTTTGGCGACTACAAAAATGGGATAATTTGATATGTCTTGATTGAATATCTCATCACTAGCTTTCTCCATGATTCTGCTAGCGCCTTTGAGGTCTTTTTTTATTTTATTGAGTCTGCGTTCTGTGTCCATTTTATTTTAATGTAAGAAGTACTACGTTTTCAATGTGATGGGTATGGGGGAACATGTCCACTGCTTGTGACTTTTTCACATCATATTTTTCTGATAACAAGGCTAAGTCACGTGCTTGTGTACTTGGATTACAGCTGACATAAATGACTTTAGGAGCAGCTAATTTTAATAACATATCTACCACCTTCGCATGCATTCCAGCTCTTGGAGGATCCGTGATTAAAATATCTGGTTTTCCATGTTGCTCCGCAAAAGAATCAGTTAAAATGTCCTTTACATCACCAGCGTAAAAGATCGTATTTGTAATGTTATTACGCTCTGTATTTTGCTTGGCATCTTCTATCGCTGATTCAACTTCTTCGATTCCAACAACCTGTTTGCACTTGTGCGCAATGAAAAGTGCTATACTGCCAATACCGGTATAGAGATCGTAGACATTTTCTTCTCCAGACAGCTCTGCAAGGTTTTCAACCACCTCAAAGAGTCTTGTCGCTTGGCTAGGGTTAGTTTGAAAAAAGGACTTTGGTCCTATTCTGAATTTTACATCTCGAAGCATTTCTTCGATATAAGGCTTACCGTGCACTAAGACCATATCCAGGTCCATTACATAGTCATTCTTTTTGTTGTTGATGCAATAAAAGACAGATGTGAGCTTTGGATTTTGCTTAACTACTTCTTGTAGAAAAGCTTCAATTTGCTCTTTGTCGTCTAGATTGATGCTTAAAATCAGCATACATTGATCAAGAGAACTAGTTTTGACAAACATATTTCTCATGATGCCTTCTTGAGATCGAGCATCATAAAAGGAAAACCCAAAATCAATAGCAATTTGGTGGATGGAATTTCTAAGATCATTAGATATACCTCCTTGCAGATGACAGTGATCAATGTGCAATATTTTATCAAATGCTCCAGCACGGTGAAAGCCTAAAACGTCTTCCTCATTTGAAACGTCTGAGTCAATCTCTTCTTTAGTAAGCCACCTTTTGTTTGAAAAACTGAATTCAAGTTTATTTCGATAATAGTCTACAGATGGAGCTGGTAAGATTGGAATAATCTCCTCAGGATCTATTTTGCCTATTCTTTGTAATACTTGAAGCACATTGTTCTCCTTAAATTCTAGTTGCTTTTCATAGGGAACATTTTGGATAGTGCATCCTCCACAAACTTCAAAGTGCTTGCACATAGGAGCTATACGTAGCTCTGACATTTTTTTGAAGTGAATGGGGAAGGCCTCCAAAAATGACTTTTTCTTTTTGCTGACTTGCACATCTACTATATCACCAGGTACAGTACGTTCAATAAAGACGATTCTTCCTTCTTTGTCTTTGGCTACGCCTCTTCCTTTTTCGGCTAATTCGAAGACTTCAAGATCTTCAATTATTATTTTTTTTCTTCGCTTTCTTCCCATCTCTGCTATCGTGTTAATACGATGTAATCTTTTATTAATGTTTTTAGAAATTCTGTATTGTTTGTAGGTCTTTTTTGAACCTGCATCATCTTACTCATTTTTAGAGCAAGCTTGTTGATTACTTCCACATTATTAGCGCTAGGATTATTTCTATGTCTAATCAAAGCGTTTTTAATAACAAGCATATCTTTTTCGTTGATATTCTTTATTTCTGTATAAATAGGTTCATAATCTTCAGTAGTACTAATATTTAAAATGTCTTTGAGCGTAAAATTACTTATCGTTTTTAGTTTAACTATGACTGTATTCGCGGCACGATCTCCCATACGTTGCCTGTTTTCGCTAGTAGCTATAAATACAGCCCCTAAGACGCCAATACAAAGATAGGTATCTATAAAATGAAATATAGTACGCATCAAAAAATCACTGAGACTAGGCTCTGATCCATCTAATTTGACCACTTTCACCCCTGCTGCCATTTTGCCAATGGTTTGTCCATTATTCATGATTTCTAATCCCAAAGAGTAAAATAGAAACAATAGAAAAAAGGAGTATTGCATAACCGCACTCAGCAACTCACTGGCATTGAAAATACTGAGTACCCATATCAGTAAAAAAGTGGTAGTAGCGACAATAAGGACATCTACAAATAGACCTAGAAAACGATCCCTGAGAGGCGCTAATTCATAGTTGATGATTACATTTTGAGAAGTTCTTATATTTATACTCTCCATCTACTCTATATTGTATCTTTTACTGCACCAAAATTAAGGTTAAATCGTTTAGAAAGCTGTAAGTTATGTGCTTTTGTTATATTTAAATCTAAATCAATATTCAAATATATTTGTCTTATTGTTGTTAGTCAACAAACATCATAGAGAAACCCATAGTAGAGTAGCATGAAGGAAACCCAGTTTATAGAGCAAAATAAGACCAAATGGCAAGTATTTGAGTCTACGCTAGCTCAAGAAACTGTTGATCCTGAAAAATTGAGAGATATTTTCCTCCAAGTTACCGATGATTTGAGTTATGCTAGGACTTTCTATCCTAATCGATCCGTCAGAGTATATCTCAATGGTCTTTCGAAAAAAGTGTTCAATAGGACACATCACCATAAGAAAACCCAAGCTAGTCGATTGTTATCCTTCTGGACTGAGGAGCTCCCTCGTATAGTCTACGATAGTCAAAAGGCGTTTCGTCTGTCTTTATTCGTATTTATTGGTTCTATGTTGATTGGTGCATTTTCGAGTGCGATGGATCCAGAATTTGTCAGAACTATATTAGGAGACGCTTATGTCAATATGACTTTAGATAATATTGCGGATGGCGATCCGATGCGAGTGTACAAGGATAGCAAAGAAATGGGGATGAGTGTGGGTATTACCTTGAATAATCTCATGGTAGCCTTTCTTACTTTTCTGCTTGGTATTGTATATTTAATTGGATCTATAGGTATCTTGATTAGCAATGGCGTAATGGTTGGTTCCTTCCAGTATTTCTTTTATGAACAGGGTTTTCTTTTAGAGTCTTTCTTGACGATTTGGATGCATGGTACTTTAGAGATTTCTGCTATTATAATTGCTGGAGCAGCAGGGATCACCATGGGAAGAGGCTTGGTCTTTCCGGGCACATATTCTAGAGCCAAAGCGTTTCAATTGTCCGCAAAACGAGGACTCAAAATAATGATTGGTATTACGCCTATTTTTATTTTGGCGGGATTTATAGAAGGTTTTGTAACTCGACATACAGATATTCCTAATGGTATAAGGGCCCTGTTTATACTAACTTGTCTTGCTTTTGTGATAGGTTATTTTGTCATATATCCTATGTACCTGAACATGAAAGGATTTAAACAAGGAGAAAAGAGTTACACGCTACAACCTGATAATATGCATCAGTTTGTGTATTATCAAATCAAAACATCTGGACAATTATTCAACGACTCATTCTTATTCTTTGCAAGACATTTTGGGAAAATGGCATTTTTGTTTTTGATTTTTTCTGCACTCTTTGTTTTGTTCAATGGCTTTGTGATGAATGTGGTGTTAAAAGAAATTTTTGTTTTTGCAGATTGGCCATTTGATAAAGTGAAAGAGATTCCACAGTTTTTTTACAATGTAAATGAAAAGTGGTTTTATCCATTTAATGTGGGTTTGTTTAGTCTAATTACTTTAGTTGTATATTTTATTTTTGAAAGAAACTCGAGAGAGACGACCAAGGAGAGTATAGGGGGCAAAAATGTACTAAGTTTATTAGCAAAAATAATAGGAATCGTGTTCATCATTGCCCTTTGCATTGCCCTTTTTGCCATCAATAACTTTCTAGCAATTTTGGCTATTCCTATGACACTTCCTTTTTTACTGATTTGGGCATACGCGACTTTTAAAGGTAAAGTCAATTTTTTTCAGGCATTTGGAAAGACCTGGAAAATGTATTTTGAGAATTTTTCGGTTAACATAGGTTTATCATTTGCCTTATTTCTCATCTTCGTTTTCTTCTATTCATTCAATCAGTTTATTCTGTTTTGGTTTGTAGTGGATATGTTGGCATGGAATCTAACCCTAGAACAGGCAGATTTGGACATTTTAGTGAATATGTTGCTTATATTTTTTGGTCATTTTAATGTAGTTTTAGGGTATACCTTATTTGCTATAGGAGCAGCTTTTTCATACTATTCTTTTTCAGAAGAAATAGATGCAGTTAGCTTGCTAGAGAAAATAGATGAGATAAGTTTTGATAATCAAATAAGAGGAATCGCGAAAGAGGTATGATTTCAAAAATTACATATCGAGTATTTGGGATGATTTTCTGTTGCCTCTTGCTTTGTGCACTTAATGCTCAAGATGCCGCCACTGTTTACGAGTATGATCAAGAAGATTTGACAGAGGCAAGAGACGGCATAGATTACTCGGATGATGTCAAAGAGCTTAAGGATGAGAAGAAAAAAGATTCAGAATCAAATGCAGATTTGTCTGGTTTAGGAGATGCTTTGGGATTTTTGTTGATAGGACTTTTGGTAGTGCTGGTTTTTGTGATCCTGTACTATATGCTTGGAAATGATAATTTATTTAGACCAAGTTCTAAAAAGATAAAGGCTTTAGATTTGAAATCTATAGAACAAATAGAGGAGAATCTAGAAGAGCATGATGTTGCCTATTACCTACAACAGGCAATCGATAATAGACAATTTAGAATCGCGATACGCCTTCATTATTTGTTAATCATTAAAGAGCTTTCTACAAAAAAAATTATCAAGTGGAAACGAGATAAAACGAATAGAAGCTATATCTATGAAACGGAGTCTTATCCTTTCGCCAATAATTTCAAGAGATCAACAAGTATTTTTGAAAAAGTATGGTACGGAGAACGTGATGTGACCGAAGGAGATTTCTCGCTGATACACGCTCATTTCAATACTTTGAATCAAGAGATAAATCAAGTCGTCAATGAGTAATAGAAATTATTACATAGCGGCTATCATTGGAGTAGTGATATTAGTACTAGGGGTGCGTACTTGCAGCAATTCGAATTTTTTAAAACGATATAACTGGAGTGAGACGTATCAAGATAAGAAAAATCATGTCTATGGTACTTATATAATTAAACGATTCATAGAGTATACTAGCCAAAAAGGAATAAAAAATATTGATGTTAAACTCTCCAAGTATTTTGAAGGTCAGACAGAAATTGGGAACTATATATTTGTTGGAGAGGCGATGCTTTTTGATGATTCTGATGCAAAAGCATTGGCAGATTTTGTAGCTAAAGGCAATAATGCTATCATATCTTCTAAAGTGTTTCCAAACACTCTGTCAAAGCTAATTTATGAAACTTGTCTTGAATACGAAGAAGCAGAAGAAGGCGTTTTTGAAGACTTATATAATGAAGAGGATTATGTTGATGAGACTGATTATAAAGAGGAAGAATATGACGCATGGAAATACTCTGATATTGATAATATAGATTTTCTTGCGGATAGGGATACTAGTATGGTCCTTAGTTTAGATTCTGGCCATAGTACTGGAGAACAATCTTTAGACTTATATAAAACATATAAAAATAGCAAAGCACAAGAACGGAATTGGTATTATATGCACGATTCTGTTGCCTGTCTAATCAATAATGATATTACGGTCTTAGGACACTTAGGAGGAGATAAAATCAACTTCTTTGAGTTACCTCATGAAGATGGATCGTTCTTTATACATACGAATCCATTTGTGTTTACGAATGAACCAATGCTTTCTGATCAAAATGCAGAATATATAGCGGGAGTACTGTCAAATTGCTCTCAAGAGAATTGGTACTGGGATGAGTATTCAAAAACAGATGTAAATCGAGGTAGAGCAAGAAATGGAAAACAAAATCATATTTCTAGTAAAGGGCCCTTGTCCTATATCTTAGATCAACCCCCTTTGGCGTGGGCGTGGTATTGTCTATTGGTAATGGGACTTTTGTTTCTGTTATTTAAGGCAAAACGAAAGCAAAGAGTAATTCCAGTGCTGGTAGAAAATCAAAATACATCCTTGGCATTTATCAATACTATTGGAAATTTATACTTTCGCAAAAATGATCATGGTCAGTTATGCGATGATCAATTTCAACTGTGGCTTGAAAAAATTCGAACTCAATATAGAATAAATACCAGCAAGCAAGATGATGAATTTGTTACTAAATTGTCTCTTAAGAGTAAAGTGCCCATTGAAGATCTTAGATCTATAATAGATTTTTATCAAAATATACAGAGTTCTAATTTTGTTTCGGAGAACACGATGATACAGTTCTACCAGAAAATAAATCAATTTGAAATTCAATCAAAGTAAATAAGATGAATCCAGAAGAAGAGTTAAATAAAGACCCACAAAATCCTTTAGAGCAGAATAAGTCAATGGAGCAGTCCAATCCAGTGGAGCAGTCTAGTTCCTTGAATATTTGGGATCAAAATAGATTGGACTTGTCACTGGTGTCCAATACAGCTCAAAGTCTTAGAACTGAATTGCAAAAGATAATTGTAGGGCAGACTGAAATGGTAAACCTCTTGTTGAGTTCGATTTTGGTAGGAGGGCACGTTTTGATTGAAGGAGTGCCAGGAATAGCCAAGACGCTTACAGCTAAATTGATGGCACAAGCTTTCAATAGCGAATTCTCTAGGATTCAATTTACACCTGATTTGATGCCTACAGATGTAGTAGGAACCAATATTTTCAATGTTAAAAATTCTGATTTTGAATTTAAACCGGGACCAGTGTTCTCTAATATAATCCTAATTGATGAGATCAATCGAGCACCTGCAAAAACGCAAGCAGCCTTATTTGAGGTGATGGAAGAGTACCAGGTGACCATAGATGGAGTGACTTACCCAATGGAGTTTCCATTCTTTGTGATTGCTACCCAAAATCCCGTTGAGCAAGAAGGAACGTATAAGTTGCCAGAGGCACAACTAGATAGATTTTTATATAAGATAAATGTGCAGTATCCCGACTTGACTGAAGAAAGAGCGATACTTCAAAAATTCAGAAATGATTTTAGAGTAGACAAAAAACCTACGGTCAATAAAATTATCTCTGCAGAATTGCTGAAGCAGTGCCAGGATCTTATAGAAAAGGTCACTATAAAAGATAGCTTATTAGATTATATTGCTGAAATAGTTGTCAGTACTAGAAATTCAGGAGATCTATTTTTGGGAGCTTCTCCAAGAGCATCATTAGCATTGTTGAAGGCTTCCAAGTCATTGGCTGCAATCGAAGGTAGAGATTTTGTGACTCCTGATGATATTCAATATGTCGCTTATCCAGTATTGAACCACCGTATCATTCTTACTCCTGAGAGAGAGATGGAGGGCGTAGATCCAAAAGATTTGATAAGAGATATGATTAAAAAAATAGAAGTACCTAGATAGACCTTATGCGCAACTTTTATTTAGGAAGTAGATTCTTTTTTGTCTTTTCGATCATCATAGCTTGCTTTGTGTTGGGCTTTGAATACTATACGCTATTCGTATTGGCAAAAGTCTTGCTAGTTGTCTTTGCGTGTTTTGTTGGATTAGACACTTTCTGGTTATTTCAGAAAAAGAATATTGTAAGCGCTCAGAGACTATTACCTAAAGTTTTATCCTTGTCTGATGATAATAAGGTAACACTTTCTGTTCACAGTCAGGCGGATCGAGATTTAACTATAGAAATAGTAGACGAAATACCATTTCAGTTTCAAGTAAGGGATCTTAGTATAGATCTTAATTTAGCAGCAAAAGAATCTCGTGCCCTAGATTATGAATTAAAACCTCTAGAGCGAGGAGAATATGAGTTTGGGAATATCAATTTATTTCTATCCACTATTCTGAAATTGGTAAGTCGAAGAGTGATTGTGGAAGCCAAGCAGAGCGTTCCTGTTTATCCCTCCATTCTCCAAATGAAAAAATACGAAATGCTCGCTTTTAATAGCGTAAGCTTAGAGCAGGGAATTAAAAAACTGCGACGTATCGGAAGTAGTTATGAGTTTGAGCAAATTAAAAATTACGTTCCTGGCGATGATTATAGATCTATCAACTGGAAGGCAAGTAGCCGCAGAGCACAGCTAATGGTCAATCAATATGAAGATGAGCGATCACAAAGTGTATATAGCATCATCGATAAGAGTCGTAACATGCGTATGCCTTTTGAAGGATTAAGCCTCATGGACTATGCCATCAATAGCGCATTGGTAATCTCGAATGTAGTACTCCAAAAAAATGACAAAGCAGGTTTGCTTACCTTCTCAGATAAAATTGGGTCTGCCATCAAAGCAGACCGAAAGACCAATCATCTCAATAAAATATTGGCCGCCTTGTATAGAGAGCAGCCACGTGATTTAGAAGCGCGCTACGAATTGCTATATCACTCGGCACGTAAACTAATAAAAGGAAGAAGCCTTCTTTTTCTATACACCAATTTTGAAAGTACATTTGCCTTAGAAAGAGTGCTGCCTATCTTGCGAAAGATAAACCGTCTGCATCTCTTGGTAGTGGTGTTTTTTACGAA
>JALZVN010000127.1 GCA_023299965.1 Saprospiraceae bacterium
GCGGACGCTGTATCTACTTTTTTATAAAGCTGCCAAGCATATAATGAATACACTAAAGACAGAATAGTCATGAGTATTATTCCTATCAAACTCTGATATCCAAGCACAAACATAGCACCATATACCGGATACAAAAACAAAGAATAAATAAAAGATTGGAAGCCAATTTCAGCATCTGGTAATCCACTTTTTGAAGGCATCATTTTGTATCCTGCCTTACTATAATCCTCATGCGATAAAAAAGCAATTGCCCAAAAGTGTGGAAATTGCCAGAAAAATTGAATCGCAAATAATGCAATGGCTAAAGGGGTGATGGTTCCTTCCGCTACTACACATCCTATACTCATAGGTAGCGCACCCGGTATTGCACCGATCAAAACAGATATCGAAGATATACGCTTAAAAGGTGTGTATATAAAAGCATACAATATTAAAGAAGCGGTTCCTAACAGTCCTGCCCAAACGTTTGCTAAACAAAGCAGCGCTATTCCTATCAAAGATAAAAATCCAGCAAGCATTACAGCACATGAGGTTGTCATCCGCCCCTGTGGTAGAGGACGATTCTCAGTCCTCTTCATCATCTTATCATAGTCCTTTTCCAAGACTTGATTCAATGTATTGGCTGCAAAGGTTACAAAGCTTCCACCCAACACAAGCAACACAATTGCTACAGGATTCAAACTATGTGCTCCTATAAAATAAGCCATAACACTACTGAATACAACTAGCATAGTAAGCCTAAATTTAAATAAGGCTCCTAAATCAGCTATTCTTTGAGAAAAGCTAAATGAGTTAATTGAATCGATATGTGTATTAGAGTTCTTCATTATTTATTATCTAACAAAACTGCTAGTGTACTTCCATCTCCCCTTCTTCTAAGGGTTTTATTTGAGGAATGAAATCTTTTCCATCTTTTCCATAATCGTAAGCCCATCTGTGAACAGTAGGAATCTTACCTGGCCAATTACCGTGACCTGCATCAATAGGCGTAGTCCATTCAAGAGTGTTTGCTCCCCATGGATTACGAGTAGTCATTTTCTTTCCTTTGTAGATACTGTAGAAGAAGTTAATCACAAACAAGATTTGGAGTGCAAATACTACAATTGCGGCAATTGTAACAAACTTATTCAAAGACGCAAAGTGAGAGAAAGTGTCAAAACTATCAAATCTATAGTACCTTCTTGGCACTCCCGCCATACCTAAGTAGTGTAGAGGCCAAAAGATCGCGTATGATCCTATGAGTGTACCCCAAAAATGAATTTTTCCTAATGTTTCATTCATGAATCTTCCGTACATCTTAGGAAACCAATTGTAGATTCCAGCAAACATTCCGAAGAAGGCTGCAATACCCATTACAATATGGAAGTGAGCTACTACGAAGTACGTATCGTGCATTTGAATATCAATTGCAGAGTTACCTAAAAATATACCTGTAAGTCCACCTGAGATAAACATTGAAACAAAACCAATACTAAATAACATAGCCGAAGTAAATCGAATATTACCTCCGTATAGTGTAGTAATCCAGTTAAATACTTTTACTGCAGATGGAACCGCAATGATCAAAGTGAAAATCACAAAGAAGTTAGAGATAAATGGATTCACACCCGACATAAACATATGGTGTGCCCATACGATAAATGATAAGAATCCAATCGCTAATATAGAGTAAACCATTGCCTTATATCCAAATATAGGCTTCCTAGCATGTACAGATAATACTTCTGATACTAGACCCATCGCAGGTAAGATTATTATATAAACCTCTGGGTGACCCAAAAACCAAAAAAGGTGTTGGTAAAGTATTGGACTACCTCCAACATGGTCTAAAGCTTGACCACCTATAAAGATTTCACTTAGGTAGAAACTTGTTCCTAGTCCTCTATCGCACATAGTCAATAGTAAACCAGATACTAAAACTGGGAAGGATAAAAGACCTAAAATTGCAGTTACAAAGAATGCCCAAATAGTAAGTGGCAATCTAAACATGTTCATGCCCTTTGTTCTCATATTTAAAACAGTAGTAATATAATTAATACCACCTAGTAAAACAGAGACAACGAAAAAGACTAAACTCACAACCCACATAGTCATTCCACCTGCCGAACCATCGGAGGCTTGAGGTAATGCACTCAGCGGGGGATATGCGGTCCAACCTCCAGAAAACGGACCAGTACTTAAAAACAAAGATAAGAACATGATTAGTCCAGCTAAAAAGAAGAACCAGTATGAGAACATGTTCAACATCGGAGATGCCATATCTCTTGCTCCTATCTGCAATGGAATTAATAGATTACTAAACGTTCCACTTAACCCAGCGGTCAATACAAAGAATACCAATATAGTACCGTGCATAGTCACTAAGGCGTAATAAAACTCTGGTGCAAGAGAACCAATTCCTGCATCATTTACAACGATCCATTTTCCCAATAATGGCTTTATCCAAGCCATATTTTCTTCAGGAAAACCAAGTTGCAATCTAAAAATGATTGACATACCTGCACCGATAATAGCCCAAAAAATCCCTGTTACCAAGAATTGCTTAGCAATCATTTTGTGGTCCATACTGAAAATGTATTTTCCAAAAAAGTTAGATCTATACTTGTCTTCTTCATGATGTTCATGAAAATGATCATCATACCCTAACTCTTCTATTAGTATATCTTCTGGTTCTAAAACTGATTTAGTTGCCATTGAAAATGTCTTATTTTATTATTCCAAAATAGGATTAAGTTCTTAAATTATTTAGAGGTAATTCTAGCCTCTGTTCTTCTATTCTTTCGTCTGCCCTCTTCAGTGTCATTGCTCTCAACTGGTTGAGTATCTCCATAACCTACCGCTTTCAAACGATTTGAAGCAATACCATGACTCGTTAGATATGTATAGACAGATTCTGCTCTTTTTTGCGATAATGCTTGATTGTTAACTGGGTTACCAACATTATCAGTGTGTCCAGCAAGCTCAAGACTTAAATTTGGAAAATCAGCAAGTGCTTCCACAAGATTATTTAGCTCATCGCTTGATTCTTCCGTCAATAAAGATGATCCGGTTTGATATTTAACATAATCTAGCTTAAATACTCTATCCTCTACTTTTTCAGCGTTAATTGCATTATTAATTGACATTCTGAAATCTTTCTTTCGATTCATCAATTCCAAATCCCTTGCCTTTTCAGGACTCATTTTAAAAGGATCTTCATCCTTGCCTTTCACATTGTTAGGATACCAAGCTTGCTCTTGTTGTGCTGCTGCCCAAGCGTCATATTCTTCTTGCTCAACAATCTTCACAATACGCTTCATTGAATAGTGACCACTACCACAAAGCTCAGCACAAGCTAACTCGTAGTTAAATGCTTCCCAAAGCAATGGGCTTTCTGGATCGATAGGATCAAGAAGTGCTTGATACTCTGGCGTTTCCTTTAGCCTCAGTCGATATTCTTCTGTAGTGGTTGTCGGTGTAAATACAAAGTATGTAGGTAGACCTGGAATAGCATCCATTTTCACTCTAAAGTGAGGTAAATCAAAGTTGTGCAATACATCTTTTGATGTGATTCTAACTCTTACTTTCTTTCCTTTTGGTAATACGATTTCAGCAGGGTGAAAATCATCCAAGTTCTTGGTGTCATTCCAGTCTTGTCCAAATGGATTACTAGCTGTAAATAACTTGTAATTTCTTTCTCCTAATCTATTATCAGCACCAGGATATCTTATCAACCAATTAAACTGTTGACCCATAGCTTCTATCTCTATATATTCATCGTTGGTATCCGCCATAGCTTCATTCCAAACGACAAGACCCTTCACTACCAAGAAAGACATCACTATCACTGGAATAGCTGTCCATATTAGCTCCAATCTAGTATCATGTGCTAAAAACAATACTTTTCTTCCTGGCTTATACTGATATTTATAAGCATACCAGAATAATAGAATCTGAGTAAGTACAAATACTATCCCCGTAAAAAATAAGGTAGTATCAAATAAGCTATCCAGTGCAAGACCATGCTCAGAAGCAGATATGTGTGGCCCGTAGCCAAGCATCCAATTCTTATAGTACATTGCAGAAATAACGCAGAAAATTAAAAAGCCTACTACGAATATGACCATATAAGCGCCATTACGACGATTACTATCCATCATAGCTTCTTCTTCTCCTCTGAGTGTGCCAGCCAATTCGGTAATACGAGCAATCTGTACAATGACTACTCCAATTAGAATTAATGATAAAATTATAATAATGCCCATTTATCTTAAATTGAATTCTTACTTACTAAACACTTTCAAAATTTATTGAAAGTATAATTATTTAACAGCTTCTTGATCTTTTTGTTTACGTATGGTGGTGCATACTTTCTTCCAAAAATGGATCATTAGCAGGTTCAAGACTTGTACTCGCCATTCTACCCATTACGAAGTAAATGAAAAAAGCTAAAAATCCAAGCATCGTACCCACATCCAAAAATCCAGGAAGAGTAAAACCGCTTACAAAATGGCTGTGTCCCCCATGTCCATGATCACCATCATGCCCTCCGTGAGCTTCATTTCCGTGTCCTGAGTGATCATCTGAGT
>JALZVN010000128.1 GCA_023299965.1 Saprospiraceae bacterium
GCCATACAAAACAGTACGCTTATCCCAATCTCCAATTTTATCATCATATGCCTTACTAAAATCCATTTCTCCACTGGCATCCAAGGTTACATACGGATGCGGATAATCCATGACCGAGGCTCTACCATTTACGCTTGCCGCAAAATTATGCGCAAGCCCTATTGTATGTCCTATTTCATGGGCTGACAATTGTCTCAATCTAGCAAGTGCCATCTTTTCCATCTCTAAGGAAACTGATTTTCCCTCCTCATAGGGTGCCAACAAACCTTGAGCAATCAAGAAGTCTTGACGCACTCTCAAAGAACCTAGAGATACATGCCCCTTTATTATTTCTCCAGTTCTCGGATCAATCACAGATGCACCGTAGGACCAACCTCTAGTGGCCCGATGCACCCATTGAATCAAATTATATCGCACATCCATTGGGTCTGCATCATCTGGCAATATCTTTACTTGGAAAGCATTAGTATATCCTGCAGCTTCAAAGGCTTGATTCCACCATTTTGCCCCATCTAATAGCGCCGATCTCACTGGCTCGGGTGCACCTGGATCCAGATAGTATATGATTGGTTCAACAGCCTCTGATTGCCCAGCCCCTGGATTCTTCTTTTCTAGTCTATGCCTAGTGATATACCTCTTCACCAATGGCTGATCAATTGGCGTCGCGTAGTCTTGAAAACTAATTCCAAAATAACCAGACCGGGGATCAAAACTCCTTGGCTTATAATTATCATCCGGAAGTTTTATAAAGGAGTGATGTTGACGCACGGTCACCGCCTCAGCAGATGGCGATACGCTTCTAATAAATCCACCTTTAGGTTCGCCCGTGAACGTAAGTGTTGCCTCCAATTCTGTATTTTCTGGAAACGCTTTACATCTAGGTAAATAAACGGCTGATCTACTTGCATCTAATTTATATGTTCCTTGCTTTGTTCTTTTTAAGGTACCTATAACCCCATGTGCATCCCTAAGCAAAAATGGTGTCGCATCTACTAACACTTTTCCACCAGATTCCCCTTCGACTTTAAAACCCCATAGCACAGATTGCGCGAAAGCTTCTGCTACAGAATTGCGCTCCGCTTCGTTATCACTCAGCGCCCGATAATCATAATTCACTTGCGTTAACAATACTTTTGGTCCTACTTTGACAAATTTGACAATATGTTCATCCCCCAATTGCCCTCTATCCAAACCTATATCATTCGAGCCTACACCAGCTGCCAAAGAATTTACGTAAAGCATTTCTTGATTAAAATCCTCTATGGCAAGCAACATTTTTCCTTTTTCTTCATCCCAATAAAAATCAAGATATCCATTTTGTGATTTCATTTTACCAAGCATGACACCCAATTTATCTACCGTCGTTTGCTTATCTATTTTAGGTCTAGATACAGTACTCATATTTTTATTACAAGTCGAAAAAAACAAAGTACAGATTACAAGGGTAAATACATTTTTCATATTAAGCTATCTTTTTGTAATTGTGAAAGTAATATAATCCGATCAACATAAGAGGACAATTCCATCAAAATAAATCCCGAAGTGTATACTAAGCTATTTTTGATTTGGGGTCATCCCGATTGCCTAGCCCGATTCTAGCCAACCCTGCCCTCCTCTACAGATCGGGATAGGCAAGCGGGACCAGGCTTCTCCATGCTCCGTTATCACTTCGGTGCTCCACTGCGTTTCGCACTGGATGCAAAAAGGCATCCACATTCCATATCCTTTGCCCTACTCCCTTCGGTCCGTTTAATACCATTTAAAGTTTAAAATGGTATAACTTCGAATCGAGATCATTTAACACTTTTATTTCCGAATCAATTTTAATGCAAATCGGGTCCTCTTCGTCAAAAATTCTCCTAACAGCTAAATACATCATTGCGTTTTATCTTCTTAAAATTTAAAGCAACACCAAAAGTGTTTATAGGCATCATACCTACTTGAACAATTATTTTCAAAATCATTAATGAATTAATTGCTTTTATTATTCAAATACATACCTTTGCGCAGAACATTATTCCTAACTCTTTAAATTGGAATATTATGATTGAGCAAAAAATACATATCGACCATTGTGACTAGACATAGAAGAGCCTTCTTCTTGTAAAGATATATTTCTGCCTAGTTAAACGACTAGGCTTTTTTTTTGAATATACATGTACAAAAATAACCGCAGCAAACAAGTTGTGGATTGAGTCTTCTACGTTCCTACCTCACAATAAATTTTTAATTGTAAAAATCACCTATCTCAAAATGTATGGAGTTGGGCAAAAACACCTATGCCACATGGCTAACAAACTAAGAAGTAAAGACTTTAAAAAAATAAATATTCACTCTGACAAAACGATTTCGATTGCACTTGGAATCTTGAACAGATATTTCAAACATGATTCTATTTCTGAAAATCTTGCCTTGATAAAAGCAATTCAAGATAAGCCTGAAGAATATTTAGAACATAAAATATTATACAAAATTGCCAATGAACTTATAGAAGAAAAAATAGAAGACACAACACTCTTGACTATAGATGACCGCGAAGTTCCACTACATGTTTTCGG
This sequence comes from Saprospiraceae bacterium, assembly GCA_023299965.1. Taxonomy (GTDB): domain Bacteria; phylum Bacteroidota; class Bacteroidia; order Chitinophagales; family Saprospiraceae; genus JALZVN01. Next base: position 2,559 of record JALZVN010000128.1, read on the forward strand.
TAGACCTTTGATAAAAAGCAACGCTTACCAACAAATGAAAACAGCGCTAAAGCTTCCGATAGCTATACAAGGAGCAATGATGCCAGATGCTCATTTGGGGTATGGCTTGCCAATTGGAGGAGCATTAGCAACGAAAGAGGCTGTAATTCCTTTTGCCGTAGGGATGGACATTGGATGTAGAATGAGTCTAACGCTGTACGACGTCAACGAACGTTTTCTAAAAATGCACGAACACAAGTTTAAACAGTCCATTTTGAACCATACCGCATTTGGTTTGAGCAGAGTGATTGAATATCAACAAGAGCATGAATTTTTAGATCGAGATGTATTTAACAGCACCCCCCTTTTAAAAAATCTAAAAGCTAAGGCGGCTAGACAACTAGGGTCCTCAGGCTCCGGTAATCACTTTGTAGAATGGGGTTTAGTTACACTTAACAAAGATGAATTAGTCGGCTTGCCAGCAGGTACTTACGTGGGACTGCTTGCTCATTCTGGGTCAAGAGGATTTGGAGCTGCTATTGCTAAACATTATTCGAATCTAGCGAAAGACATTTCAAATCTCCCATTCAATCTAAGGCATCTTGCATGGTTAGACATGAATAAGGAAGAAGGACAAGAATACTGGACTGCTATGAATTTAGCAGGTGACTTTGCACAAGCGTGTCATGATAGGATACACATAAATGTAGCTAAAGCAATAGGTTTGAAACCACTTGCTAAAATTGAGAATCACCACAACTTTGCATGGAAAGAAAAACTCCATGGCGAAGAAGTAATAGTCCATAGAAAAGGAGCCACGCCTGCAGGAAAAGATGTGCTAGGAATAATACCTGGATCAATGACCGACCCTGGCTTTATAGTAAAAGGATTGGGCAACGAAGATGCAATAAATTCTGCGTCTCATGGTGCCGGCAGAAAATATAGTAGAAAAGAAACGATATCAAAAAATACTAAAAGTGAAATGAACAAACATCTAAGACAACACCGAGTCACTTTGATTGGTGGCGCCCTAGATGAGTCTCCTTTCGCGTATAAAAATTTAGCACAAGTGATGTCGTTTCAAGAAAATTTAGTTCAGACAATCGGGACATTCAGTCCTCGAATTGTAAGAATGGCAAAATCTAAATAAAAATGAAGAAAGAGAAAACATATATTTTATTTACCGCCGGCAGAGGCCCTGTGGAGTGCAGTATTGCGGTTGAAGGTGTACAAAAACGCTTCAAAAAATATTTAATGGATCAATCCATTGAGTATAATGTAATGGCGCAACATCAAAATGATATAAATAGATCCATTTCATCAATCATTTTTGAGCTCCACATCACCAACGATAAGAACATAAAGCCTTGGCTAGGCACAATACAATGGGCATGTAAAAGCCCCATTCGAAAGTTTCATAAACGTAAAAATTGGTTTTTGAAATGTGTGAAAATAGACTTGGAGCATGGTGAAAGTTTTGACAATAAAGAAGTACTCATTCAACCCTACAAAGCATCTGGACCTGGTGGGCAACATCGTAACAAAGTAGAGACTGCGATCCGATTGACGCATATTCCATCTGGAATCACAGTGGAATCTGCAGAATTTAGATCTCAGCTACAAAACAAAAAGCGCGCTTGGAAAAAATTAGAAACTGCATTCAAGAATTTAAAAAAGCAAAGTGCCTCCAAATTCGATTTCGAAAAGTGGAATGAACAAATAGAAATTGAAAGAGGCAATCCAATTAAGATTTTTGAAGGAACAAAATTTATAGAACGTAAATGAAATCAATTACAGAGGTGGTTTAATCAAATACTGTATAGACCACCTTATGTAATTGTTTGTTTATCTTCAAATTTTAAATTAGAAACCATGGAATTGAACGAATGGAGTAAGTATAGGTATTGATGATAAGTTTCTTATATAGTAAATGGAATATAAGTCATCTTACTTATTTCATACACCTTTTCAGTCTCAATACAGGAGTCCAATGCAGTGCCATAAAATACTATCGCCTTGTAAATTTTAAAAAATGGCTCAATCAAAAATAAATGGCTGAAGATATAATCATCTCCAGCCATTGATATTAAGCTATGTAACTTACATTATTAGTTTACAATTATTCGTTGGGTTATTGACTCCGCTCCAGCAATAATTCTAACAAAATAAACACCTGCTGCGGAATCATTCAGATCAAAATCAATTTGTCCTGATGTCAATTCCTCCTTTGTATTTTGTATCAATTTTCCTGTTAAATCAAGTACTTCAACTTCTACAAACTCGCTTCGATCAAAGGATAGTTGTACACTAAAAAATCCTGTATTTGGGTTAGGCGATATATTGAGTTCATTTAGTGAAGAAATACTATTCGTGCTTACTGTAAATAAAAACTCTTGTTCTACAGAGCAACCATTCAAATCTGACACGGTGACTGTATGTGCTACATCTGGCATTAAACCTCCCGCTGTCTGAGTTGTCTGACCATCAGACCATAAATAACTGTATGGCTCTAGTCCTCCCGTAGCGAAAACCGTTAGTTCATCTACTCCATTTGTAGTAATATCTGTGACGATAGGGCTTTCTGTACCAAATCCTACAATAAGTGAATCTGATGTCACACCACAAATATCATTATTTGCATCAAGGACTAAACCCTTTATAACCCAAGGTCCACTAAGTGATTCAGCCAATACACCATTGAAAGACGCATCTACTGCTTTAAAACTAGGACCATTAAGAAGCAATGCTATTTCTCCATCATCTCCAGGAGGTCCTCCTCCAGTGCCCCCTAAAAAATTCTGAGCGATAAATCCGAAACCTCCACCCTTTGGAGGTTCGCTGTTTTCTATTATGATATCGAATAAACCATTTGGATCGCAAATGGGAACTAGACCTGCATTAGCTAAAGTACCCGCATTACAATTCGGTGCTACTGGGCAAGGTGTTCCATTCAAGCATGTTAAAGCAGGGAGACCGTTATCTGTACCTAGATTTTGACCACCACCGCAACTGCCTTCTTCATTTATTCCTATTACATAGGTGCCCGTTTCAGAGGCGACCCAAGAAATGGTACATCCGTCTCCATCCCCTGGACCAAAGGCATCCACTGCTCCACTAGGAGCTATGATCGTAAAATCTGGAATCCAGCTTCCAGCTGATGGACCATTACATATGCTAAATGCATACTCGCCACCTTCGACAAAACCATCTACAAAGTAAGATTCGGACGCAAAAACTTCAAATCCAGTGAATTCAAGGAATGCGCAACCTGTTCCATCATCGCATGGGGCACCGCCGAAGGCTGTATTTAAATTATTAAATGGTTGACCTGCAGCAAAATCTGTACATTGACTATATAGCTGATGGGTAATCAGGCTAAAAGCAAAAAACATTAATGAAGTGTAAAATATTTTTTTCATAAAAATTGATGTTGGTGAGTCTAAAGCTAAATTTAAATCTTAAAATATTTCCTATATTTCACCATTTTTTTTTAACATTTTAAGTTTGGCATAGACAATTCTTTTTTTTGCTGTTATTTTTCGACTAAAATTCAACCAACCGGGTATTCCGAATGCATAAGTACATGCTAGTGCTGAAATTGAAATTAAAGCAATTTGATAAAGCCATTAAAATCTTTTTCCTAATTGATATCTCTCCTATCTAAAAGTGTGTAGGCGTAAAACAATACGTAATTGCTAGACAACTTTTTGATTTCGATAATAAAGGGTATCTCTATCAACACAATAGTTTGCTTATCTTGTAGCCGTAAAGTAAATCATCATGGAGTTGAAAGAATTAAGTAAATATTGGAGGTTAGTTTCATATACTGTTTGTGGTCTTTTGGTCATCTTGCCGATTTCATATTCAGCCATAGAAGCGGATGGAGAATGGCAAAGACAAACAGTCTATAATACTTTTGTCTACACTACTGGCATCGGTTCATGGATTTTGCTGTGGATTCTCTTACCTAAAGTAGATAACACCACGATTAGAAAAGTTGGGAGTATAATAATGATCCTACTCTATGCGCTCACCGTTTTCGTGATTGCTCAAGGATTACTTTTTGTTTCTCCGGATTTCCAGTTTAGTATCGGAGCAGAATTGATACTCTTGTCTCTACCTTTGATTTTGATTGATGCGCTTGGACTGTGGAAAGGAGGCAAAAAAAGCAAGTAGGTGTTAGCGCTTCGACACCCCACTACTAATGGGGGTGGTACTTTCGAAAATGGTTGGTATCCAAAGATCACCTGTTTCAATTGCTCGAAAATCACACAAAGACTAAGCGCAAGCATTCAATGTAAAGTGTACCTCAAAAAAGACATACAATCACGTCAAAAAATATTTGTCTAACCTATTCCATAATTTGAAAATTGTGGTTCATGTGATTGAATTTGACAAATGAAAACAAAAATTGCCCAGAGTGTTATCACTTTGGGCAATCTAATATCAATAAAGACAATAAAAGTATCTTATTTATTTACAACAATTCTTTGGGTCAAAGATTCAGAATCCACAGTAATTCTCACAAAGTATAATCCAGCTGAAAAATCAGCTAAATTAAAATCAAACTCACCAACAGTCAATTTTCTATTTGTTTTAGCTATCAATGTTCCTGTTATATCCAAAACTTCAACTACTACAAGTTCGCTTTTATTAAAATCTAGCTGCACTGTAAAAGAACCGTTACTAGGGTTAGGTACAATACTGTGGCTATTTAATGTAGAAATGCTATTAGTACTTACAGCAATAGTTGACTCCCCTTCAGCTGAACAACCATTTGCATCGATCACTGTCACTCCAAATTCACCAGAGTCCAGTCCTACAGCCGTTTGATTGGTTTGTCCATTGGACCATAAAAATTCGTAAGGAGGTAATCCACCAGTTATATTGACTGTCAATTCATCAAATCCATTAGAAACGACACCTTCAATAATTGGGATATCTCTGATAAAATTTACGATTAGTGAATCTTGGGTTATGAAGCAAATGATATTATTAGCATCCGCAGCAGTCGCTTTTAATACCCAAAGACCGTTCAATGGTTCAAAATTAAATAAATCAATTATACCATTTAATCCTGCGTCAAATGTGAAATTAGTTGAGTCTAATCTGAATGCAATCAAGGCATCTTCTGGACCTCCTGGACCTCCTAAAGTATTTTGCAAAAATAGTCCAAAACCTCCTCCAAATGGAATTACATTTTCAGATATATTAAACTCAAAGGTTTCTTCAGCACCACATAGCGTTATCTCTCCTGTAGTAGTGAGTGTGCCAGCGGAACATTCTATTTGCCCTGTGACCGGACAAATGGCAAGCCCTGCGACGAACATATACATTAGTGTGCGTATAAATAGTTTCATGTGTCGTTTTTTTTGAAACTAAAACTATAATTAAACTGCCGATTATAGCGGATTTAATTTGATTAATTATTGTAGTGGTCTATCCGCATATTGTACACCAATCTAAAATATTAATAAAATCAATCTTAGTGCTGAAAGCACTTCACTCTTTAAAAGAAAGCTCTGCTCCTCCTCGCCAAGTTTGGCTCAGTTCATTCCTTATTTTCGTCTACTTGACCAAAATTGCTTCGCACCAATCAATCGCCCTATCCTTTGCTGTACGCTCCCCCGAAGCGAGTTTGGGACAGGCTTTTCAGGAGCATGAAAAACTATATAATAGCTAAGAGTTCATATCCTATCCTGAAAATTTTGATAATTTATTTTGGTGTATAACAAACGAATAGTCCGTTTATTTTGTACGAATAAATGGCTAAAGGGTACCTTTATCAACCCCATTCATTGCCTAATTCAGAGGTTCAGAGAGGTAAACCTAAAGTGATTTTGTACCAAAAAGAAGTATTAAGGCTCACTCCTAAAATCTATTCATTTTTTTTCTTGCGCGAACGATAGGAACGATATAGAGTGCGCTGGAAGTGGTGTGAGACCTTGACTAATGCTGGCTCCGAGGAACGGAGGAGACAGGAGTAGTCAATATGGTCGAACCCACTTCTAGAGTGCTCTATACAAGTGGATAGCGTGGTATGTGCGAGGATGGTAGTTGAGCACGCGCCCAACAAAATATCTCTATAAATGAAGTATTAAAATGCTGCTCTAAATTCAAAATCACAAGGCAAAATATGTACAGTGCCAGGTGCATAACGGGTGCATACGGCAGCAAAAATGTCGTCTGCAAAAGATAGATCACGCAAGTGCCACTCTTCCTGAGCGAGTACAAATTGGTCACTCAAACTGTTTAAATCCAATCTATGAAGATCGTGAAGTGTTCTGCCCGAGGCTTTTATGACGGACTCTTTGCGGCACCAAAGTCGATAAAATAGGTTGGGAAATTTGGGGTCAGCGTGGATATCGCCCCACTCTTGCTCCGTGAAATTTTGTTTGAGATGTGGCATGTGCTTACTACTAGGCTGTTCTATATCAATACCTACAGTACCGTGAGAAGAAAAGGCACAGACTGCCCACTCCTGGCTATGAGAAATATTGAACTCTATACCGTGTGCACTTGGTTTTCCATTCTCGAAGTAATCTAAGGCGCTTAAATCTACATTTAGATTTAAATGTTTTGCGCCATGGGACAACAAAAGTCTGCCTTGTAGGAAATTTAAAGCAGATAATTTATCTTGATATCTAAGTGCCCTATCATGCAGGTAGTCAGGCACCTGAGTTAAAACATCCTCCAAGGCAGCTTGAAGGTCTTGTGGTGCTAAGTGATGATAGAATATGTAAAGTTCCGTGTTCAATTCAAATTAATATAAGGTAAAGGTAGGCAATCTAAATAGTTTTACTACCTTTGGTACTAAAGGAACTAAAATATTACCATTAAGACAAATTTGGTTATATCCTTATATGATAACAAGAGAACTTATAGTAGAAACAGCGCTCCAGCTTTATATCCAACACGGTGTGAAGTCCATCACAATGGCTAAGATAGTAAAGGAGCTACATACTTCAAAGAGAACCTTATACGCTCACTTTGAAGATAAAAATGCGCTAGTCAAAGCTTGTCTCAACGATTACAATCTAAAAGCCAGTATCGAAAACCAAAAAATCATTGTCAGCGCTAAAAACGTGATTGAAGCAATGGGAAGATTGCATCAATTGATTGTCAGCAGAGCACATGAAGTCAATCCCAATTTTTTTACCGATATCGCCAACTACCACCCGGGTCTACTCAATGAGTCTTATAAGGAGACAGGAGAATTTGCACACAAGCAGCTCTTAGACATCGCTCGCTGGGGGATCAGAGATGGTATTTTTCACGAAAACCTAGATGTTGAAGTTGTTGGTAAAACGGTGGATTTGATGCTAAAGTTATTAAATGATCACAGAGTATTTCCAATTACTGAATTTAGTAAAGAAAGATTAACCTTCGGTATCCTTGTCCCTTACTTGAGGGGGCTATGTACTGAAAAAGGAATAAAATTAGTCCAGATACAAGAAGCACTATTTCGAGTATCTATATAAAAATATATAATGAATATAAACAGTTCGCTGCAAAAGACACCTATCGCCGTCGTTGGATTATCTGCGATTTTTGCGGATGCAAAAAACATTGAAGAATACTGGACAAATATCATCCAAGGAAAAGATAGTATAAAAGATGTTCCTGATAGTAGATGGAGTATTGATGACTACTATGATCCGGACATGAGAGCGCCAGATAAAACCTACTGTAAGGTAGGTGGTTTTCTACCTGAGATAGATTTCAATCCAATGGAATTTGGTTTACCACCAAACATACTGGAAGTAACTGATGCTAGTCAACTCCTTGGTTTGGTGGCTGCACGAGATGCACTCGAGGATGCTGGCTACGGCAAAAATTCCGCAAAATTTACTGCAGAATTAAAAGCTAAAACGGGTGTACTATTAGGAGTAGGTGGCGGTCAAAAATTGATTACTCCACTGATTGCTAGACTACAATATCCTATCTGGGAAAGAGCACTCAGAGCGAGCGGTATAGCGGAGGAAGATATTCCGCATATAGTAGATAAAATGAAAAAAGCCTATGTAGGGTGGAATGAAAATTCATTTCCAGGACTATTAGGCAATGTCATATCAGGAAGAATCACCAACAGATTTGACCTGGGAGGTATCAACTCTGTTGTAGATGCAGCCTGTGCCGCTTCATTGAGTGCCATCAAAATGTCGCTAAGTGAATTGGTAGAAGGTAGATGTGATATGATGTTGACGGGTGGTGTTGATACAGACAACTCTCCGTTTATGTATATGTCCTTTTCTAAGACCCCTGCTTTTTCTAAGTCAGGTAAAATCAGTCCATTTAGTGACGCTGCTGATGGTATGTTGATTGGGGAAGGAATCGGAATGTTAGTCTTGAAGAGACTAGAAGATGCGGAAAGAGATGGCGATAGAATATATGCCCTAATAAAAGGCGTAGGAACCTCAAGTGATGGTCGATTCAAGTCAGTGTATGCGCCACGCTCTAGTGGGCAAGCGCTAGCTATGGAGCGTGCCTATGAAGATGCAGGTTATCCTGCGCATACTGTAGGTTTGCTGGAAGCACATGGTACTGGAACAGGCGCAGGAGATCCTACTGAATTTGAATCTATGCGTATGGTTTTTAGTGCAAACAATCCTAAGAAACAGCATATCGCCTTGGGTTCTGTCAAATCTCAAATAGGTCACACGAAGGCAGCAGCTGGAGCTGCGGGTATGGTAAAAGCAGTTTTGGGGCTACATCATAAAGTACTCCCTCCAACGATAAACGTTGATCAGCCAAATTCAAAATTCAATATCAAGGAAACTCCTATTTATATCAATACAGAAGCTAGACCATGGATCAGAAATGGAATCCCAAGGAGAGCTGGTGTATCTGCATTTGGTTTTGGAGGTATCAATGTACACCTTGCCTTGGAAGAATATACGGGTAAGCAAGAAGAAGCATACCGTCTACACCAACCCTATAAGTCAATCATGTTGACTGGAGAATCTCCAGAAATATTGAGAAACAATTGTAGAGAAGTATTGAGTCAACTCAAAGGGGATCAAGCAGAAAATACGTTTACCCAATTGGTTATTCAAAGCAATAACGCAGTGGTTGCTCCAAATCATGCACGTCTTGGTTTTGTTGTACGCAATATGCAAGAGTGTATAGACTGCCTAGAAGAAAGCTACCAGTTGCTAGAAAGACAACAGCCTTACTGGGATCATCCTAAAGGAATACACTATAGAAACCAAGCTTTAAATATGGCGGATCACAAGGTGGTTGCTTTATTTTCTGGACAAGGTTCTCAATATATAGGAATGGGAAAGGAAAGCGCGAATGCATTTCCTACCATTGCAAATTGCTACGAGCAAGCAGATAAATTATTCTACGCAAAGGGAGAGCCGGCTTTATCAAAAACGGTATATCCAATACCTACGTTTGCTAAAGAAGAAAAGGTTATTCAAGTCAGAAATCTTACACGCACAGAAAATGCGCAACCTGCTATAGGGATGTTGAGTATGGGCCAATATAAAGTCCTTGCGAATGCTGGCTTCAAAGCGGATATGACATCAGGTCATAGTTTTGGAGAATTGACTGCCCTTTGGGCTGCTGGGGTCTATGATGACAACACCTTTATGACGCTTGCTAAAAATAGAGGAGCTGCGATGGCTATACAAAATCCGACTGCAGATAGCGGGTCTATGCTAGCAGTTAAGGAAAGTGAAGCTAAAGTGGCTGTAGGAATTCAAAATATCCCAGGCGTTCAGATTGCCAATATCAATGCGAAGAATCAGGTTATACTAGGTGGTTCTACAGATGCTATTTTATCTGCAGAAAAGACTTTATCAGCGCAAGGATTTTCTTGTGTAAAACTGCCTGTTTCTGCAGCTTTTCATACTCCTTTTGTAAAGCATGCACAGGCACCGTTTTCGAATTTTGTAGACCTACAGTCTTTTCAATCTCCAAGAATACCTGTGTTTGCCAATACTACGGGGACTGCATACCCAAGTAATCAAAATGAGATTAAAAACATTTTAAAGAATCAGATTCTCAACCCTGTTCAGTTTAAAAAACAAATAGAAAACTTGTATGCTGCAGGTGGAAGAATATTTGTAGAATTTGGTCCTAAAGGTGTATTGACCAATCTAGTTAAAAACATCTTGAGCGACAAAGGACATAGAGCAATTGCGATAAATCCTAACTCTAAAAAAGATAGTGATTTGCAATTGCGTCAAGCGGCTGTCCAAATGCGTGTATTAGGGTTAACATTAAATAATGTGGATCCATTCAAACGTAATTTTGGTGCTATTCCAGCGCCTACAAAAATGAATGTGAAACTGAGTGGGAATAATTATGTTTCTGCTGCTACACAAAAAGCATATACTGATGTGCTTAACAACGATTTTAAAATATCCAACATATCATCAACACAACAAAGCAATATTGCTAGTAATGGTACAACACATACAGTGGCACCAGTTACACGAAATACTGCTCAAAATGAAGAAGAAATGCTAAATAGAGAGGCACTCAATTTACTAAAAGAAGCTATTGAATCTTTTAAAGGCAACCAAAATAAATCTTTG
>JALZVN010000129.1 GCA_023299965.1 Saprospiraceae bacterium
TTGAAATGATTTGTTTTATTTCTTGTAAATTACTCCAATAGATTTTTGAAATTCACAATCAAAAAATGATGAAAGTTACAGCTGAAAAAAACGAGAAAGTAGCCAATATGATTTTTGGAACCATTTATCCTTTATACCATTTGTAGTATAAAATGGCGTGCAAGATTTTAGATAGAAATGATCAATGTCGAGGCGAAAAGCGCAATAATAGCCTTAGCTATTAGGAGCATTTTTAACGAAGAGAGTGATTATTTATATCAAAATATATACGTCATTTTAAACTTCAAATGGTATTGCACCTCAATAGATTGGAAAAAAATGGTAGAACAAAAGAAGAACTCAACCAAGTATTAGAGTGGTTTACAGGTTTTGATCAAGATACCTTACAAGATCTTATTGATAAGAAAGCAACCTATAAAACGTTTTCTAAAAAAGCCAAATTTCATCCAAATGCGCATATGATTAAAGGAGTCGTTTGTGGGTATAGAATTGAAGAAATAGAAGATGAATTTGAGTTGTATAAGCAATGTAGACAGATGGAAAAACTGATTGATGAATTGGCAAGAGGTCGTAAAATGGAGAAAATTTTGCGTCAAGAAAAAAAATAGAAATCGGTTTTGCATTATGTGTAGCGATGATAATTCCTAGCCCACGTAAAGAAATACATAGTGCTTTGTGCATTATCCCCTCAACCAAGACCGCTATATACCTTTCTTATGTATAAGTCGCTCGGTCTGCACTCCTAAGGCGTAAGGCTCTTGTTTTGTGTATAACTTCAAATGGTATTACATCAATTTACACCCTCAGCATCATTGATGTGGATACACCTGCCTGTGCGATGAATGCTCAAGTACAAGCAGAGGCTTCTTATTCATTATGTTTGCCAGCGTGTTTACCTATAAGTATTACAAAAAACTAGATCTCGTATTGCTTGATCTTACGATACAGGGTTCGTTCGGAAATACCTAAATCAACAGAGGCATCTTTACGTCTACCATTGTGTTTTTTTAGCGCTTTTTTGATCATGTCTTTTTCCATGTCTTCTAGAGAAAGAGACTCTTCAATGATTTCCATAGAGTCATAAGTATCCTGATTTTGTTCAGGCTGTATGATAAATGGTTTATTATCATCTTCGCCTTCATACCTATATTCAGCACTAGCATTTGGGAGGTCACTGATAGGTTCCGCAGCACTATGATTACTTTCTGCAAATGAACTGCGTCTGTCTTGACTATTGCTAGAAGGCGATTGCAGCTGCTTGAGCTTATTTACATTGGATACACTAAGATTATTGCTTTTTATCAATTCAAAAACCAATGACTTGAGATCATTCATGTCATTTTTCATGTCAAAAAGCAGCTTATATAAAATCTCTCTTTCTTGAAAAGAATCTTCTCCACCTCCTGAACGTTTACGCATCGCGGGTAGATTACGCTTAGTGATATTCGGTATGAGTTCGATCAAGCGTTCAGCAGTGATTAATCTATCTTCTGCAAGCACGGATAGTTGCTCACTCATATTGCGAAGCTCACGGATATTTCCTGGCCAAGCATAATTTTCAAGCAGTATCCTCGATTGCTCGTCTAGTTGGATAGGAGAAGTTTTGTACTTGTCCGCAAAGTCAGTCGCAAACTTTCTAAACAACATATAGATGTCTTCTCTTCTTTCAGAAAGATTAGGAACCTGTATGGGCACCGTATTCAAACGGTAAAAAAGATCTTCTCTAAACTTACCGTTTCTAATCTTCTCGTCCAGCTTTACATTCGTCGCGGCAATGATGCGCACATTCGTTTTGAGTACTTTACTCGAACCCACTTTGATGAATTCGCCAGACTCTAAAATTCTCAAAAGATAGGCTTGCGTATCCAAAGGCATCTCGCCGATTTCATCTAAAAATATCGTTCCACCATCTACTGTCTCAAAGTACCCCTTACGTTCTGAAGTAGCTCCAGTAAAGGCACCTTTTTCATGACCAAACAATTCTGAATTGATCGTTCCACCCGGAATCGCGCCACAGTTGATCGCAATAAAATTGTTGTGTTTCCTTGCGCTTAGAGAGTGTATTATTTTAGAAAACACTTCTTTACCTACACCAGAGTCTCCACTGATCAGAACTGTTAGTTCAGTAGCTGCCACTCGTATAGCGGTGTCCAGTGACTGGTCCAGTTTGATGGATTGTCCAATGATGCCGAAGCGTTGCTTTATTGCGAGTAGATTCTTGATACGATTATTTTTTTATTCTTTAATCTTAGTTGAGGTCTTCGCACACTTCTACGATCTCACTCAGTAGGGTAGCAGAGTTTACTTCCTTGACTTTTACCATGACATAGTTGCCAGGTTGTAGACCGTCTTGCTTCGGGAAAATGCACATTTTGTTTTGAGAATTTCGCCCCTTAAAGTCATCCTTAGATTTTTTAGAATCTCCTTCTATCAACACCTCAAAAGTCTTTCCCACATCTAGTTTGTTATGTGCAAGAGACAACTTGTTTTGAAGATCTAC
>JALZVN010000130.1 GCA_023299965.1 Saprospiraceae bacterium
TAGATTCATGTCTTGCACCTCTGGAAGTAGCACTTGGATGCTCGCCTCTGAGGCATGATCCTGCGCGTATCCCAGCTGGACAATTAGACTTAATACAAGGAGGAGTAATAATTTTCCTGATTTCATATTTTTGCTTTTCGTGTGTTATGGTGTCTATGAACTGCCCTTGAGAGACGGGTATAGACTGTTATTTTCTAATATATACAAACATAGAACAGCGTAGCTATAGATTCGCTGCATAGTCCACAACCAAATATAAGCAAAACCAGTAGCTTTCAAGCTCAATTAGGATCAAATCTGTAGCTTGGTGGAGTTTTGATGACAATGTTTTGGGTGTCCCTCGATGAAAAATCGAGGCGGGCTATGCGCAGCTTGGCCCTTTAGCTTTCGCACCTATCACCGCACGGGCTGGAGCACTGGACTTGATCTTCCGCTATCGCTCCAGTCAAGTCCAGTACCCCACTGCTACTATCCCTGACACGGGTTGGTTGAGATGTATGGGGTTATACCATTTGTTTTGGGATTATTGGGTATATTTAGAAGTCTGATATAATACTAGAATCACATAACTTATGAGTTAATAATAATTTCATATTGCAAGACAAGAAAAACAGGTTATAAATCAGTAATTAAATAAAAACGAAGAATAAATTGTAGATAAGCTTCGATCTTAAATCAAAGTACTCTTGTACGTTAGTAACGTATCAGAGGAAATAAAAATTAACTTATAGCAAAGCAAGTGCAACAATTATTTTTATTACAATGACAAAAACAATTAATCTAAGCTATATAAGGAATGACCTAAAAATCATCTGTACAAGGTTATTAGACTATAGCTTTCCTAAAAAAACGCACCTAGTACTCATCTTGATTGGAATAGCTTTGTTTTTATTTGGGCTATATCTCGTTTATGAAGATGATTCGTACATCATGAATTTCTTAGTATTAACTGCATTTTTAGGGCTTGCCATTTGGCACTATATCAGAGACTGGATTAGGTACAAAAGCGGTCAACAATTTATTGAACACTTTCTAAATGTACATGATGACATGCAAATTTTCAAATTGGTATATGACCATGAAGGAATTTCACAAATCAGCAGCCATACTAAAGTGGATGTAAAATGGAACAATGCAAAACAAATAGAAGTGGATACTGACTTCATTTATGCACGAGAGAGTGATGAAAAGATTATCATAATCCCATCTAGCTTTATGGAAGATGAAAAGTTTGAAGAGCTGAAGGAATTTATGGATAATGTGGATCAGCGTTTGATGGATGAAAAGATGGAGAATTAACTTAAGGACACCTCTATTAATCCTAAAGAAAATTAGTTGGCGTTGAGCGTCATAGCTAACTGATACCATTTAAAATGTAAAATGGTACTACATGCTGTCTCCAATTTTCGACAGTTCCTTTCCAATATTGATTCGCCGGATCAATATTCCCGCGCAGCGGGCGGTCAGCTTGACCAGAATCATTTTTATCTAAGGGTACCCCTAAAATATTGCACGTCATTTCAAACAACAAATGCTATAACTCCTCCCCTAGTACAACCATATCTTGTCAAAATAGCTCTTTATTTAAAACTAGCTAAAAATGGTGCAAAGCCTCAAATTAGGTCTGATCTATTCGAAGGATTTTTTTGTATTTTCTGGAATCATCACGCTGCTCAGTTTCATACTATTTATACAACTTGGAACCAGCAGTTTGACAGTCTTGATTTGGTTCAAGGTGGTAACTAACGCTGTTGGGATCTTTGTACATCACAACAGGAAGCAGAAAGAATACTTCTTCTACATGAATATTGGACTTGGCAAAAGAGAACTTATATCCTATGCTATAATATCGGATCTAGCCATTTGGATAATTGGAATCACGATTTTAATTAAACTTTTCTAATGAGGGAATCCATAGATATAGATAGTGTCTTTTTAGCATTCGGGACGGTAAAGATTTTGAGAGGTGTCAATATTCATCTTGCGCAAAATAGTATAACAGGTCTGCTGGGAAGGAATGGTAGTGGCAAATCCTGCTTCTTAAAAATTATAACAGGATCACTAATCCCACAGTCCAAACACATAAAATATAAAGGCAAAAAGATAGATAATCTCTATACTATAAAAGGACTCATAAATTATCTCCCCCAACACGAATGCCACCCTAAATCATTGACTTTAGGAAAATTAGTTCACTTCTATGATGTTGAGGCAAATTTTTTGATTCAGAGTTATCCTGTATTTTCCAAAAATATGGATCGCAAATTTTCAGACTTATCCGGTGGCGAAAGAAGAATTGTCGAAGTACTTTTGGTTTTGGAGTCAAAGACAAAATTTACAATCCTTGACGAACCCTTCTCTCATATAATGCCCAAAGATATTGGCATGATTAAAAAAAGAATAATGGAGTTGAAATCAAAAAAAGGAATTGTGCTTACTGATCATCAATACAGAAATATTCTTGAACTATCAGATGACCTGTACTTCATGAAAGATGGATCACTGAAAAGCATTGCTTCTGAGCAAGACCTCAAAAAGCATGGATACATTAGGTAGAGGAGACTATTACTTAGCTCAAAACGCCTTGATAAATCAATTCTCTTTAAATCACTTGAAGTATACTATCCTCTGCTAATACGGTACTCCTAACTCCTTTCTAATGCTTTTGTATTTCTCGGCATTATAGTTCCAGTAGTCTATGCTTTTAGCCTGATCTAATACTGCTACAGTCGTTAACTTCTTATTCGGAGCTCGCTTGTCGGCATAGGTCTCTTCCCACTTCACTATTTCATGAGGAAACGTAGCGTTAAAAGTAATCGCTAGCGTCCTATCTCTTTTTGGGTAGGTTAAAGTATAAATAGATTCCTGAGCACCTAGTTCAAGAGAAGCTGTTGCCTTTTCTGGTTTGAACTCATGCTGCTCTAATCTTGTATAGTACAATCCAGGAATAATATCTATCTCTCCTGTCGGAAGATTCTTGTGGTCTATACGAATACGAGACCATATTTCATCTTCTGTGAATATGGTTGGTAAAGTAAATTGCTGATCACCTTCTTCTTCAAAATAAGAATAAGATACTACATCATATTTATTATTCTTTCTATTCATTTGAGAAAAAATATGACCACACCACTCTTGACCAGATGCTGAAGCTTTAGACATCCCTTGTGCCTCCTTTAGAGGCGTAAAAGTGGACAGCATCATTGAGTAAGGATAAATTCCTGTACCAAACTTTTTTAGAAAATTCATCTTGAGAACTGGAGTGTGTTTACTTGTATTCTTGTAACTATCTGGCTTTACGCCTTCTTTCTCTAAAAACGGTTCTGTAACAAATATCACGGTGGCAGTACCTTCATGATATTCTCCATAACGCGCCTGGGTTAGCTTATAAGTACGGATTTCAGCTTTATCGTTATACCAATAAGCCCTGAATGTAGTATCTTTTAACACATTAATTTCTTCTCCCGATATCGGAGAATGACTGCTATCTGGACCTGATTTAAAGGCACAAATGCCAGCAGATAGCCCAACCAAAATGAATGCTGAAAAGACGAACTTACTTATGTTATTCATAGGTATTAAAAATTTAAGAGTACGATCATAATCGACTTACTAGATGATCTCCTTTTAAAGAAAATTAAAGATCAATGACCCATTTGATTAAATCGTGATTAAAAATTTCATTTACAATTTTCGAGGCTTGTATTGGATCTTGCATGGGATGAGTTAGAAATATTTTTCTATTGAGTTCTTCGACTGCGTCAGTGATATTTACGGCCTCTGTTTTCGATAAATCACTTATTTTAGATCGATATCTAGTATTAAATTGCAGATTGTCAGGGTCTACTTTACCTGCTTTGATATAGCCTTTAGTCTTTTTTGAACAACGACAAGGATTATTTTTATTTACCAAGCCACATCTATTATTCATCCATTGGTTGATATCCTTTCTTGCCCTCATTAGCTTTACTCTAAAATTTCCAGGCGTAATGTCTAGAATTTCACCTCCTAAATTATGGTCTACATCAAACAATTCTCCGAGGATATAAACCATTCGTTGATCTTTTGATAAGCACATCAACATACCAGAAGTACAGCTGATCCTTAGCTCTTCAATAGTTTCCTTCATTTCGCTCAATTCTTGTTCATTTAGATCAGCATTAGGCATAGCATCTATGCTATTGAAGTAGCTTTCAAAATCAACAATACTAAATTTTGAGCTTTGCTTTTTTTCATTTAAAAAGTGATTAACCGTAATGCGGTATAACCACGTTCTAAAGTTACTATTACCATTGAATTGTGATAGGCTAGTGATCGCCTTTATAAACGCCTCTTGCGTTAGATCTTCCGCATCTTGAGTGCTACTAGTCATCTTTAAGGCAAGGTTATACACAAAGAGTTGATGACGAACAACTAAATTCTGCAAGGCTCTCTTATCCCCCTTAACGCCCATTTCAACAAGTGAAACATCTTTGTAATCTGAATATTGCTTAGCGAATGGATTATCCATGATTTGAATTATTTAATGATTAAGAAGAATGTAGAATCCTTATTTGCATAGCCAAAATTATACCTGATTAAAATAATTTATCATCCGCAGATGATACATAGCTTGCAGGCACCATGTTATCATTAAGGCGTAAATAAACTCCTAGCTGAGCCCTATGGTGTATAGTATGATTCATCACATATCTGCGAATAGCTGTTCTTTTTGTCCCTGAGAACAAAACCGTTTCCCCATTTCTCATAGTCCAAGCCTCCTCTAACTGCTCATTAGATGCATCTACTAGAGCTTTCTTTCCTATAGCAACATTAGCCTCAAATTGTTTTAGGATTTCTGCTTTTGACCCTATCGCAGCAGGTGGTGTAACTTTACTCCAATCCAATTCAACATTTTGAGTGATGACAGGTATCCAGCTAGATATAGGCAGCATATGATTTATTAACTGCTTAAAAGATTTTGACTTATTGTGAGGTGAATAATCGAAAAGTTCCTCAGAAATAGTTTCCAAAAACCTTCTAGTGGTGTTCATTTCATCTTCAAATTCTTCTAAGATAATATTGCTAAGCTTCATGATTGTTATTTAAAGTCCAAATATTAGAGAAAAAGGTGCCTAAAGACTGTTGTACACTCCCTAGACACCTCCATCAATTTGGCTTAATTTAGTTTATACAGCGTTAATTCCACCGTGAACTGCTATCTCCTCTCCTGTAACGTAAGAAGAATCATCAGATGCTAAGAATAATACAGCTTTAGCCACTTCTTC
>JALZVN010000131.1 GCA_023299965.1 Saprospiraceae bacterium
CAGTAAAATTTATATTGAACCCCTTATTGCCGAGAGTTACATTACAATATCTAGAAAACATTGAGTCCTCTCCTACTCAGGCACCTTCTTCCCAATATTTTTCCAGATGATATCTTTTAGTTGAGGGATGCCCTCGCCGGTCACTGCAGAAAAATAAATGTGCGGAAATTCTTCTGGTAGTTCGCTAGAGATCATTGCTTTGAGTTCATCATCCAAAAGATCAGATTTGCTGAGTCCCAATATTCGAGGTTTGTCTAACAATTCTTCGTTATACATTTTGAGTTCATTGAGAAGAACGTTGTACTCTTTGATGATATCCTCAGCGTCACAAGGAATCAGAAACAGCAAGGTTGCGTTTCTTTCGATATGTCTCAAAAATCGAACCCCTAGCCCTTTTCCTAAGTGGGCATCTTTGATGATACCAGGTATATCTGCCATCACGAAAGAGTGAATGTTTCGATAATCTACGATACCAAGATTTGGTGTTAGGGTTGTAAAAGTATAGTTAGCTATTTTCGGTTTAGCGGCACTTACTACGGAAAGTAAAGTTGATTTTCCGGCATTTGGAAATCCTACTAGCCCCACGTCTGCCAATACCTTCAGCTCAAAAATATGCCACCCCTCTATGCCTAATTCACCTGGCTGGGCATACATGGGAGTTTGATTGGTTGGATTTTTGAAGTGCGCGTTACCTTGTCCGCCTCGACCACCTCTAATTAGAATTTTTTCTTCTCCTTGCTTGGTGATTTCACAGATCACTTCTCCAGAGTCTACATTTTTAACTACCGTACCTAGAGGCACATTTAGCGTTACGTCTCCTCCTGCTTTACCAAATCTATGATTACCTCCACCTGGCATTCCGTTATCAGCAAATATGTGCTTTCTGTATTTGAAAGGCAACAGAGTCCATACATTGGTCTCTCCACGAAGTATAATATGTCCACCATCTCCACCATCTCCACCATCAGGTCCTCCTTTGGCGGTTCGTGCATCTCTGTAGAAGTGAACTGAACCAGCGCCTCCTGTACCCGATCTAAGAAAGATCTTTACGTAATCTATAAAATTCTGGTCTGCCATTCTTTAGGGAAATAATTCCGATTTTCTTACTTTTTTGCTTTAGGCTTCCTGCCCTTAGCGGTAGATTTCTTAGCCGCTGACTTCTTCTTTACAGTAGTCTTAGCGGTAGATTTTTTAGTAACTGATTTCTTCGCTGCTTTAGTCTTCTTCGTAACTGTCTTCTTAGGGCTAGATTTCTTTTTAGTCGTCACCTTTTTTGAACTGGTCTTTGTGGTTGTTCTTTTACGTCTTACCCCCTTCAGGCTATCGATCTCTAGAGATAGTCTTTCTAAGATTAGTTTGATTTCACCCAATCCCCAAATCTTTACAGAACAGTCTTTCTTCATGTAATAATTGAAAACAGGAAGAGTCGTTTCTTTGTAGATGCTTAGTCTATTTTGAATGATTTTTTTATTGGTATCATCTTTTCTACCAGAGGTCTTTCCTCTAATGACAAGTCGCTTTATAAGGTCTTCATCTGGAACATCAAGCATCAACAACTTAGATACACCGCCTCTACTTTTGAGTAATCTATCTAACGCTCTAGACTGCGGTATCGTCCTTGGAAAACCATCGAAGATGAATCCTTTTACTTTAGGATTTTCTTCTACTTTTTCCTTAAGCATTTTTATAGTTACTCGATCCGGAACGAGTTCGCCCTTATCGATATATTTTTTCGCTTCCTTTCCTAGCTTAGTATCATTTTTCAGATTGAATCGAAAAAGATCACCTGTAGAAATGTGTAATAAATTATATTTCTTCACAAGCTTTTCCGCTTGCGTTCCCTTACCTGAACCTGGAGGTCCGAATAAAATTAAATTTATCATAATCGTAATTGATTTCAATTGAGGCAACAATACCATTTAACATTAAATATGTATAGCGCCAAAAAAACATAAGATAGAAATTTTACTTTTAAAATAAAGTAAAATCATCTTTATCATTTAAAAAATTAAACTGCTCCCTAAAGTTGTCCAAACGCTTTTTATCAAGCGTATAATTCAGTACTGCTTCTTGATCCGTTAAGACGGCTAAATCCTCACCCATGTAGTCAATAAAAGCAGAATCTCCAACATACTGTAGCCCTACACCATCTATTCCTATCCTATTGACCGCACAAACAAAACTTAGGTTCTCTATCGCTCTTGCTCGTAACAATTGCTTCCATGCGGATGATCTCGTCTCTGGCCAATTGGCAACGTACAAGAGTAGATCATAGTCATGTGTATTTCTACTCCAAACAGGAAAACGCAAATCATAACATATCATCGGCATAATCCTCCACCCCTTATAGTCTATAATTAATTGAGATTCACCTGGGCTATATACTTCGGCCTCTTTACCATATCCAAAGAGATGCTTTTTATCATAATGCAGTACTCGACTTGCCTCTACCCAATAAAAACGATTAAAATATTTTCCATTTTCAAGGGTTGGAATACTTCCGCAAATAGCACAATCTTGAACGGTAGCTAAGTGCTGCATCCACTTCACCGTTGGTCCTAATACTTGTTCTGCTGTTTCGGCTACATTATTACTAAAACCAGAGTTGAACATTTCTGGAAGGAGGATCACATCTGACTCTGACTGATCTTTGATAAGTGGTTCTAAATACGCACGATTAGCTTCAGCATCTTCCCAGACAATATCATATTGTATAGCTGTAACGTTGAGCATATTTTGAGGATTGAAAAAGGGCAGCACCATAACACATATGGAGCCGCCCTACTTTTATTTAAAGCTTACATCTAATACAATAGATGCGAACAAAATATCTTACTCAGCTGGTGCGTCCGCTTTAGCAGCATCTCCCTCAGCAGCTGGAGCGCCATCTGCAGCAGCAGCGTCATCATCAGCAGCATCTGCACTCTTAAGTGCTCTTGGAGTTTCAACAATAGCTACTGGAGTCGCTCCAGGAAGCATTACTTCAATACCATCATTGATTTCCAATTCTTTTACTCTTGCAGACATACCTAATTCTAATGAACTAATGTCTATAAATATTTCTTCTACCAAGTTTTCTGGATCTACCTTCACTTTGATTCTACGAATCAATTGTTGGATTTTACCACCAGTCTTAACTCCAGGAGATTCTCCTTTGAAACGGATAGGCAATTCAAGAATCATCTTCTTTTTTGGCACCATTTCTTGAAAATCAAGATGTACTAACTCATCTGTCACTGGGTGCATCTGAAGGTCTTTAAGAATGCACTTTGTAGTACTTCCACCAAGATCCACTTCTACAACTTTAAAGTCGGCACTGTATACTAATTCTTTAAATTCTCTTTTGTGTGCTTGAAAGTGAATATTTTTCTCACCTCCGTATATTACAGCAGGAACGTTGCTCTCTTTTCTTAGAGCGCCTGATGACTTCTTTCCAGTCGCAGATCTTAATTCTCCTTTGATGCTATGTGTCTTCATGATAAAATTATTTAGAATTGTCCTTTTCTATTAAAAGGAACGCAAAGATAGGTTTTTTTTACTTTTTATGCACTTCGTACGCCCATTTTAATTATATGCATAATGAAGCGCTCCTAAAGAGTTATAACTTATTGATTATCACTCTCCTACAAACAAGGCAGAAATAGATCTATGCTCATGTGTGTTCCGAATCGCCTTTGCAAATAGTTTTGCCGTGGAAAGGACCTTAATTTTGGTACTTTTTTTCTTCAAAGGTATAGTATCACAAACGATAAGCTCTTGCAAATGAGAAGCTTCTATATTTGCATATGCTTTACCTGAAAGTACAGGGTGTGTACAGATTGCTCTAACGCTCTTTGCCCCTTCTTTCATTAGGATTTCTGCCGCTTTGCAAAGCGTACCTGCCGTATCTACAAGATCATCTACCAATATCACATTGGCGTCTTTCACTTCCCCTATCAGGGTCATTTCGGCCACATGATTTGCTTTTTCACGATGCTTATCACAGATAACCAGCTCTGTACGGAAGTATTTCGCATAATTTCTAGCGCGTTTCACTCCGCCTACATCTGGAGAAGCAAAAATCACATTATCTAAGCCTTCATTCTCCAAGTACGGAATAAAGATAGCTTCACTCTTCAAGTGATCCACTGGTATATCAAAAAATCCTTGAATCTGATCCGCATGAAAATCCATAGTCATGATTCTATCCGCACCAGCGGCTTCTATTAGATTAGCAATCAGCTTGGCTGAGATAGGAACTCTAGGCTTATCTTTTCTATCCTGTCTAGCGTATCCATAAAAAGGAATCACGGCAGTAACATATCCTGCAGAAGCTCTCTTCACTGCATCTATCATCAACAACAGTTCCATCAGGTTTTCTGATGGCGCAAACGTAGACTGAACAAAGAACACATATGAGCCACGAACGGACTCATTGATGACAGGCTGCATTTCTCCGTCACTAAATCTAAAGAGTGTTTTATCTCCTAAACGGTGACCATAATAATCTGCAATCTTACTGGCTAGGTACTCTGAATTTTCCCCCGAAAATATTTTAACCTCCATGATAGTGCTTGTGTTTTGTACAAATTGGCTTTATGCGGTAAAAGAAAAACAAATGTACAAAGAAAAGATATCCTTTGAGCAATGGGTAAAGCCAAATCTAAAAAACCAAAGACTAAAGTTTTAAGAGTACAGCACCCTTCTCTACTGCTTGGCCCAGTTTTACTTTTACGCTCTTTACCACCAAATCGTGAGGTGCCTTAATCACATTTTCCATTTTCATGGCTTCCAATATAAGTAAGCTGTCTCCCTTCTTGATCTCATCTGACTCTTTTACAAGTACCTCGATCACTTTACCTGGCATTGGAGCTTTGATTTCTTTCAATTTTGCACTCTTAGCAGAAAGTAGGCCCATATCTTTTATCAAAAGGTCTAGCTCCGTAGACACTTTACAAGTATATGGATTTCCATTAAGGAGTAATACGACTTCTTTATTATCTACATCAATAGATTCTACTTCTACTTGATAGTTTTTAGCATCATGAATGAGACTGTAGGAGCCATCGACTTTAGGGCGAAGATCTAATGGCGCAGATAAGTCAACTTCTATATCATGTTGGTCGTTGACTTTGATGTTCATTCTTTTATTTTCAAGCATGCTTTCCTAATCTAGTCATTAAGTGAACCTCAAAAATAGTATATATGAGGTAAATAGCGAAGAATGGTATGAGAAAGTAGTTATTGCTTGGCTCATTTGATTTTGTGTAGACCCCCACAAGTACGATACTGAGGCACATTTTGACAAACATCACAAAGAAAATGACAGCCGTATAGTTATTTTTGTTTTGTTGTCTTGCCACTATGGGCCCCACTATATAGATAAATACAGAAAGAACCACAAAAAAGAACAAGGTAGACCACGAGAGCGACTGTGCAATATAAATAGAAGGAATATAATTGAGGCCACAAATCAGACCCGCCGCTAGTACAGTAACAAGTCCTAACTTAGAAAAGAACTGTTGGTTATTCATTTGTCTTCACTCACGTCTTTGACTAATTTGATCATAAAACTTGTCAAGAATAGCAACAATAGCCCAATGGCGAAGACTGGTTTCTCGTATCCCAAATAGCCGTCTATCCAGCGACCACCAAAATAACCAAGAGCAGCCGCTCCAGCCATTTGACCTGCCATACCCGAATATTTCAGGGCGGGATTTATTTTTCGTTTTGGTTGATCAGGATCAACTGACTGCTTTTTTGGCAAACTTTTCTTTTGTTTTATTAGCGGATGAACTCAAGCCACCCATATTACAAGTAACATTGAATACAGCATCTTGATCCACGATCAGCTTATCTGTCTTCACGTCTCCTTCTATTTTTGCATTTTCTCTTACATGGAGGGTTCCTCTCACTACAAGGTTACCGTCAAAACTCCCCTCTATGAGTGCATTTTCGCATTCCACATCTCCAGATATTTTCCCACTTGGTCCAATAATCAACTTAGATGCACATTTCAGATCTCCCTCTAAAGTACCATCTACTCTGATATCACTTTCAGAACTAACTGTTCCTTTTACCAAAGTTCCTTGTACTAAACTATTTAAGGCATGTGATGGACCTTGTCCATTACTACTAGTCTTCTTTACTGTATTTTCGTTCTTTTTTGCTCCAAACATATGATATACTTAATTTGCCCTATGACTTCTAAAGGCTATTGATGGTTAAATTTAGCAATAAAAACGGAAAAAACTCCTTATCGGTAAGCCCAATAAGGAGTTTTCTCCATATTTATAAGATATGTTTATCTGTCTATTAGAAATTTGGACAGTACACGTTTCTCTTTTCAGGACCTTTGATTCTATACACGATAGAGAACTCAAATGCTCCGTTGAAGTTAGATGCTTCGTTAAGCGAAGAAGTATTCAAATCATAACTGAATCCAATACCGAAATCTTCATATTCAAACCTTGTAGACAAGATCAATGCATCCATGTGCGTTTGATCATCTAATTGGTGTGTTATCCTTGCCCAAGCTCCAATCTGGAAAGCTTGATAATATCTTCTACTGTTTCCAAGTCTAAATCTAACTGCTGCTCCTGGTACTACTTGCCAAGATGGTCCCTGGAAGAAAGTAACGATATTAGGTACAAAAGCTATTTTAGATCCTGCTCCAGAAAATTCACCCCCTGCATGAAGTGTAATCTTTGTGAATAAAGTTTCCGTTCCTTGACCTTCAAATGAAATGTTAGCTCTATTTAAGTGCGAGTAAGCACCTCCAATGAAGAAGCTATTGTTTTCATCCAAAACAGAAAACCACATCAAACCTGCAGATAAATCCGCAAATACGAAGTTGTCTCTATCGAAATTTCCATCCTCTTGTGTACTTAAAGTAGGATCAAAATTACCTTCACCATCGTGTTGTGCTCCCCATCTGAATCTATTGAAGTCAACCGTTCTTTGAGAAACACCTGCGTCAGCACCGACTACCAAGTAGTGCGACTCATCTCTATATCCACCCATACGCTTTGCGTACGACCCAGATAATTTGGCAGTGTTAGTTGAAAATCTTCCTGTACCAGCTACGTCACCCCAAAGCGTAAGACCTACACCGAAGTAATCATATCTCCCAACTGGAATTCTCTGATCGTATGAAGCAGAGTATGTATTAAATGAACTTTCGAAACTAGTTACGCTTGACCACTGATTTCTGTAGTTCGCCGTTAATCTGATGTTCGCATTCATCACCCCCGTCATAGCCGGGTTCAAATTTGTTGGAGACAAATAAAATTGAGAAAAATGAATGTCTAATTGTGCGTTTGCACTAAAGGAAATCAATCCTACAAAACATAAAATTAATAAGTGTTGAATTCTTTTCATATTAGATTTTTATACTATTCGATACTCTAAATTGGCGCATCGAATTAGTGTTATTAACCTCTCTACTTGCTAACCCAGCGAATCGGAAGCGCCATAAATATTAGTAATAATAGTGAAAGATACATATTTTAGCAAAAAAAAATAGTTAAAATCGGCTTTTGTCCCCTTAAAATTCTTGAACATTCCGGTGCCGACAATATTTAATAGCACTTAGTTTTGCTTATGACAGTCATCATGCATATATGAGCTATTGATTTTCAGGCTTCCATGAGGCCCCAAATTCCTCTACCAATATATTGTCATAATGATCTGCTTTGTCAAATAGTTCATTAAAAAACAGCGAACTAGTTTGGTCATCAAAGTATTTATCGTATATCAAGAGGGACAAAATAATATCCTGTCCTCTTACGGAGAAAGTCAAGCCATCTAGCGTATAATTTTCTTGCAGAAGCATCTTATAGATAGACATGATCCCTGTCTTTGGAATCGTACATAAATAGGCATCCCCCATGATTAGACCTGTATCTTCGTGGTAAGAGATTTTTATTCTAGCAGAGCCTCTTTGAACTTCCCAGAAATTGAGTCCGCGGCGAGAAAGCTGCACATCATAACCAAGATTAGTCAGCATATCTTCTATGGTTACTCCCATCCCTAAGGGCAAATACTGCTCTACTACATTAGGCAACTTTACTTCACATCCACAGTTAAAGCAATATTTGTTTTCTATCTTCTCCTCACTGACTATGGTGTGGCAAGAAGTACAAATAGCGCTTACCTGCTTTCCTGTAGCCAAGAATTTATCAATATTTTCTTTTACATAGTGTATCGGCAAAGAAAAACCTATTGAATTGCCATTCACTATAGAGAAACTATTAACCCCTATGATCTCTCCTTTATGATTCACTAGCGGTCCTCCACTATTGCCAGGATTAAGCGCCGCATCATGCTGTATGAATTCTAGATTATTTTTGACTACGTGAGGATTAGAGACAATGCCTTTGGTAAAGGAAAACTTCAATCCAAAAGGATGTCCTACGGCTAATATTTCTTCTCCTATCTTAGGTTTGGCCAAAGCACTGAGCTTTCCTTTTGCCTCCTGATTTAATTGCGAAGCATCCAAAAAAGCTAAATCCAAGTGTTCATCCACAAATAAGACCTGAGAAAGATGCTCTTCGAAAGCGTATCCATTGATAACGACCTGATCATTTCCTCTGATCACATGCTCATTGGTAACAATTATATCATATTCACCAAGATAAAAGCCTGTCCCTAGCGAATAAGGGTTGGCAATTTGCACAACAATATCTCTATATAGCTCAATAATTGTCTCCATGGTCAATGTAAAACCACCTTATTATGTGGTCTAATTAATACACAATTTAGTCTTTTCGAGGCTGTTATGAAACAATGGCTAGGTAATAAATGATAAATCGATCACAGCCAGTGACTTATACTAAGTTTATGTATTTTTCAACGCTTTGATAATCAAACGATTATTTTGGAATGATCTAGTAATTTTCAAAAATTACAGAACCATTTATGAAATTGTAGTATTTAAATTTAGCCGATAAATCATCAAGAGAAAGGATTTGGCAAAGGCATGTTTACTATCAAAAACCAAGTCTCTAGTCACCGGTGTAAGGTTTGGAAAATCTTTTCGGTGTCGTTTAGCTATAATTTCTATAGCTTGACGTATGGGCTTCTTTTTCAAACTCGCTCCTTCTACATACTTTGCAGTATACCCAAGTGCTGTAAAATAGTCAAACTCAATAACTTCATAATATAAGATAAAGAAATCTCTCACTGGCTTGGGTACGGCATAGTTAAACATGCAGTAACCAATAATATATCCCGGTACCGCTAGGGCTATCTCTTCATGACCATTCTCCGCGTACCAATCCATATTGTGGATTTCTCCTTCTATGAAAGCCATTACTTTTGCATGCTCTACAGAAGTCGTAATTCCGAATGTAGCAGAGACATCATACATCTCCTTAAAATACTCTTTCTTAGAGCGAGTAAGCAGTTTCTTAAATTCCTTTATCAGAGCAACGTTTCGCTGCACCGTTTTTTTGGTATTCTTTGCAAAATAGAATCTGTGAATCCTTTCTAAGGACTCCATCATGAAGCCCTCTGGCCTAGTCAGACAGTCTAGTTTGTAGCAGGTATCTAATAAAAGATACGCAATACCTCCTGGATATTCATTAATGATGATATTATCCTTCTCAAGATAGTCTAAGACCTCTTGGAGCTGAGTCATAATGAATTGATGCTTCACCTCCTTCTGCTCTTGTGAAATATCTGTTTTGCACTCAGAGTCTACCTCCTTGAGGACATCAAACTCATCTAGCAGCAGATCGTCTATCTTATCCGCCTGAGTAGAAAGCTCTTTTAGAGCATAGTATAATTTATACGGTGAGCCGTCAATCAAAAATGATGTAAAGACCAATACTATGTGGCTGGTATCATCGATAGCAAAACGACTATGCTTGAGATCATAGTTTTTCTCCACCAATCGACGCATGAATCCCACACCAGGTGCTTTTACTTGCGCCACACGAGTTTCTACACGGATAGATTTTTTATCTATGGTTCCCTTTATCAGTTTAGAGCCTTGTAAAATTTTGAATTGGATGAGGTCCCCTTCGATTGACCATGTCACATTCTCTTCATCTTCATTATATAGAAATTGAAAAAAATGGTCGTAAGCCTTAAGGTATTCTTTCTGATCAAACAGCTTGAGTGAAGACTCCCAATGTGCATATTGCTCTACTGTCTTATACGCATCCGAATATCTACCAAATTTTATGTTTGGTTGATCTTCTAGTGGCTCATTAGTATTAAATATACGATCAAAGAATCCCATTATACCATTTATTATTTTAGATGCTGCTTCAGATTTAGGATAGAATTTTTCAAGATCAAGGCAAAAAATACGAAGCTAGCCTTAGCTACCTTGTCCCGATAGTAATCAGGATATAACGCCGAGATTGGGAAATCAACCCAAAATTAGATGTGGCAATATAAATATTAAATGGTATTAAATTTCAAATAGGTATTTTTGTTTCCTTAAAACTATTAAATTCTATAATCTTCAGGCACTATGAGTTCATTCAGAACGACCCTTCCGGACTACCATGCTCCATTTCAATTAAGTCACCATCAAAGCATTACTTGTTTTGGCTCTTGCTTTGCTCAGCATATGGCAAAGCGTTTTGCTGATGCTAAATTCGACTGCACGCTCAATCCATTTGGTATCCAATACAACCCCCTCAATATAAGTGCGTGTATTCAAATGATATTGGACGATTATCAATTTTCGGAAAGAGATTTGGTACAGCAAGATTCATACTGGTATTCGCTCTGGCACCATAGCACATTTTTTCATAGCGATCCTCAGGTCTTGATCGAGCAACTACAGAAATCCCTCGAGATAGCTAAAAAGAAGTTGCTCTCCACTGAGGTATTTGTATTCACCTTTGGTACGGCATATTACTATCAACATAAGGCTACAAAGATTATAGCTGCCAATTGTCACAAACTTTCATCCAATCAATTTGACAAACATCGCATTAGCAACAAGAACATTGTGGAACAATTTTCAAGCTCCCTTTTGAGATTGAAAGAAATCAGTCCCGATGCTTACTTCATCTTTACGGTCAGTCCGATACGTCATGCTAAAGATGGTCTCATAGAAAACACGCGGAGCAAAGCCAATCTGATACTCTCGATAGACACACTTCTAGAGCAGTTCCCCCAAGCGAGCTACTTCCCCTCATTTGAACTTTTGATGGATGACCTGCGCGATTATAGATTCTACGAGAAGGATATGTTGCATCCTACAGGTACTGCGATTGACTATATTTGGAATCACTTTACGAAGCATCTTTTTTCTGCAGACACCCAAGCCCTATTGGCTGAGATCAGACGCATCCAGCAAGCCATGGAACACCGTCCTTTTCATGTAGAAAGCGAGGCGCATCAAAAATTTTTGCGTAACACTTTAACCAAAATGGAACAGCTAGTACAAAAAAACAGCC
>JALZVN010000132.1 GCA_023299965.1 Saprospiraceae bacterium
TTCTCTTCTAGATGGCAAGCAAGAGTTGGGGTAAGATATATCTTCAACTAATACTTACATTTATCTATTGAATAAAAAGGCTACATGCGAATTATCGTATGTAGCCTTTTTTTGTTAGCAGGATTTTGACCCCAAAAACAAAAGTGGTTTTTATACCCTTTGTATTATTATATCGGTATTAGATGCGATTATGAGGCTATCGCCAAGATATCTATCAAAGTCTTCAAGGCGATAAACATAGGCGGTCTACCAATAGTAGTCACTACCTGATCTTCGAGCTCTAGCTCTAATGCATCTTCGACAAAGGCGAGTAAGTCTTCCTGTGGATACTTATCAAAAAACACGTTTATCTTTTCTCGGAAGTCTTTTGAAGACTGCTCAGAAAAGATCTCCCAGTTTTTATCTTCTGTTTCTTCGATGGTCTTAGGATCAATTACGTCCTCATTGGCCAGCTCTTCACTTATAGAAACTATAATTACCAAAGCCAAGAATAAAAAATATTGTTTTTCGTCTTGACTCAGGATATCGAAGCTCTCTGAAAAGATCCAATTAATGATGGCGGGTTGCTCTCTTTCTAATCCATCTAAAAGAGAACTAAAAAGATCTGGAGTAGTCTGCAAGCGAAGCATAATGGCTTCGATGGCATCTTGGTTGATTTGTTTATTCAATGATGTCTATTATTTTTAATTCTACGCGTTGATTTTGTTTTCTGCCGGCTACTGTTGTATTGCTGGCTATCGGATCAGACTTCCCGTATCCTTTATAGGTTAATTTATCTTCACTAATTCCTTTATCAATCAAATGTTGATAGATGGAGGCTGCTCTATCTTCCGAAAGTGCAGCAGCAAATTCTGGAGAGCACCAACCATTAGTGTGTCCACTAATTTCCATTTGTAGTTGTGGGTTCTCCTTCATGAAATTAAATATGCGTTTCAGTTCTAAATTGGACTGTGGTTTAAGGCTAGCCTCGTTGATGTCAAAAAAGATATTATTGAGTCTCAAGATAGCGCCTTTTGCGATTGGAACCAACTGGAGTTGCTTGTCCACTTGCTGAAAAGCCAATTCTTTATTTTCACTCTTTGAGTTCTTTTGGTAGTTAGATTTCTTTTTAGGCTTTTCTGCTAACTGTTTATTGATATTGGTTTCGATATCCTTTTCTTTTTGCTGCTTGATGATGATCGTTATTTCTGTGCGAACTACAGAAGCAAACTCCTCTTTCATATCTCTTTTAAGCTGCTCTTTTATTTCTTTCTTAAGTTTATTATTGTGTTTTGACTCTAGCTCCTCTAGGAGTCGACTTATCCAATACTGAGATAAATCTGCTTTCACTTTTGATTCTAGACCTGCGATATCTTTGTTGCTCAAGTGTATGTTTTCCGATTTTTTGACCTCTCTGACAATGGATAAATAGTATTCTGTATATAGCGCCTTCTCGACAGATCTAGAAAAAGATTTGATTTCTAAGCTTGAGGGCTTCTTACTCTTGCTATTTTCATTGGCAGATTCTCCACCTCCGTAGTATTGTGCATATTTTTCTCTACTCGCTTTTAGTGCATCACTGTCTGATTCTTTGGCTTCGATTTCTTCTTTGCGTAGCGGTTCCGTTTCTTCTTGAAAGTGCTGCTCGTATTTAGATTGAAGGCTGCTAAGTTCTTCTTCTTTCTCATTTACGTCTTTAAAAGTTTTCGTCTTTTTGTTTGCACTATTCTTTCTGCTCTTTACTTCCTTTTTGTTATTTTTTCTTTTGGAGTTGTATTCCTTTTTGTCCGTTAATTTTTTGAGCTCTCTTTGCAGATCATCTAGTTTGTCTTGGAGGATTTGGACTTCTGTATTTTGATAATAGACCTCATTATCTCCATCCACAGATTCGTAACGCTCTTCTTGAAAAGCGTAAAAGTCGCTGGTTGGCAAATAACCAGGTACTTGTGCGTAAATGCCTAGGTCTTCATTTTGTTGAACTATATAGTTTGCTTGTTTCCCTTTTGTATTTTTACTTTCCTCCGACTGATCACTTAATGACTCAAAATAAATGCGTCCATTGACGTTTTTTTGCGTCACCGCGTCTACTAACTGAGCTTGTATGAAGGTAACAGGTTCTGGTTTGAGTGCTTGCGGTAATTTCGCTTTGAAAATATCCGTATTCTCAATAGGTCCTCTTGCTAAGTAAACGTAGTCTCCAGATGCAGGTATGGAAATAGATAAATCATCTAAATGGGTATTGATCTGATTCCCTAAGTTTTTGGGTGTTGACCACTTGGTCCAGCTTTCATCTAATCGACGACTCATATATAGATCATAGCCTCCTTGACCTTGTCGACCGTTGCTAGAAAAATATACCGTCTTATTGTCCGCTGCTAAAAATATACTATTTTCTTCATCCTTCGAATTGATATCTTCTCCAAGGTTTAAAGGACTCGACCATCCATTTTTTGTTTTGAAACTAACGTAAAAGTCTCTGCCGCCTACTGTTTTATTTTGTTCAGCCGCGATGAGTAAATATTTTTCATCCTTGCTTACATGGTAGCTCACGAATGGGCTTTTGTTTTTGTAATCAGGGATATCTAATCTTTTGGGTTGCGCCCACTTTCTCCCCATCCTAGTAGTATACGAAATGGCATCTTTGACATTGGTGTTATAATCATTGGCTAAGTACATGGCATCTGCACTCGTATTGACAGAGACCACAAAATTGTGTTCATCGTTATTGAGTGGTGACCCCACATTGACTGCTTTTGTCCAAGTCTGACTGTCTTCGTCTAAATAGGAAATCCAGATATCATCCTTATCGTTTTCTCCCATATTTTGTGGATGCACCTTGCGCGCAAAATAAAGAACCTTACCATCTAGACTGATCAAGGGGACTCGCTCCGCATAAGAAGAATTGATCACATCACCCAGGCGTATAGGCTCTTCTTGTGCCAGGCAAACCGTGCACATAAAAAGAAAGGCGATATATAAGTTGACGATTTTCAATTTTTCTATTAGATATAAAGTTGTTCTACCAAAACTTGTTTCTTTCTCAAAGAAACTTCTACATTAGATCCATCCTTCAGTACCACGTACGGATTTTTTCCTTTTACATAAGATCTAACATATTTAAGGTTGACCAGATGTGTCTTGTGGATGCGTAAAAAACCATGTGTCTCTAATTTTGAAGCGTAGTGCTTCAAGGTTTTCGTTAGCATCAGGAAGCTTTCATCATAAAAATATACACAAGTATAATTGCCATTGGCCTCACAGCGTACTATCTCATCAAAATGTACAATGATGTATCCATCAAGGGTCGCTAAAGCGATGCGATTGACGATTCCTTTCTCAATCATTCCTTTGAAGTGAGCTACTTTATTGATAGGCTCCAGTCCACAAATCTTATTAAGTCTTTTAGCATTTGCGATCACTTCATGGAAGCGCTCTTTATCATAGGGCTTGGTGATAAAGCCAGCTGTATTATGATGAAACACCTCTAGTATCTTCTGTTTTTCTGAAGAAGTATATATCCAAGGAGTTTTCTTAGCTAAGTCTGTCTCTAGAAAGGCTACCAGTTTAGCGTGTTCTGTCTCTAAATTGAGAAAAAACAAATCATAGATCATCTTGCTGGTTAGCTCTATTAGTGCATCCATAGTACCAACTATGTCTACCTGCTCTAAGTCTGGTTTTCTCTCAAGACACAGCCCCTTGATTTTCAAACCATATTGGAGTGATTTATCTAATATTAGAACCTTCATTAATAATATTTACTCAAAAATAAGGATATCCTAGTTGATAATCCAATGGATTGACAATTTTGGGCTTTTGTTAAGAACTGATACTACTTGTATTATAAAATTGTACAAAAGATGTAGGCTAGAAATGGTTGAGAGCAAGGCAAAAAGCTGATTGTACTCGACGGAGGTCGTTTGGGTCTTTTTGTGTAAAAATCCTTCACATATACACATTACTAGGTAATCCTATTGATAGCTGCGTTGGCCGTGATCAGTTGTCGCGCAGTCCCGCAGGGATGAAGCTCGACAAAACTTGTCCCGACTGGAGTGTAACGGAACGTCGGGGCAGAGTGCGTTAGAGACAAGCGGTGGTAGTGGTATGGGATGTG
>JALZVN010000133.1 GCA_023299965.1 Saprospiraceae bacterium
TCAGAAGTACTCTTGCCGATCATCAAAGATGTACATCAGCACGAGGGGCATAAATATAAGCGTATCTCTATACCATTTACCGATGGACGTAGAAAACCACTTCCAATATCTGCTAATCTAGAAGACGCTATCGACTCCAATGGTAGGTCGATTATGAGAGATATTGAGAAGGCGATTACCCTCGCTATTATAGATGATGAGTGGAAGGAGCACTTGCGCTCTATGGATGAATTGAAGGATTCTGTGCAAGCAGCTTCTTTCGAACAGAAAGATCCATTAGTAGTATACAAAATGGAAGCCTATAACTACTTTGAAGGTTTGATGGGCGGTATCAATGAGAAGGTAACTTCTTATCTAATCGGTGGAGACGTTGTGTTTAAGAACGAAGAGAAGTCTCTGGAGCAAGCGAAAGAGCGGAAGACGGATTTGAGCAAGGTGCAAACGGGTAGATCAGGTAAGTCTAGAGAAGAAGATATGAGATCTAGAGCTGCTGCTGCGGGCGCTAATCAAGCACGAAAGAAGCCAGAAACCTTCAAGCGAACGGAAAAGAAGATTGGTAGAAACGAACCTTGTCCTTGTGGTAGTGGTAAAAAATACAAGCAATGCCACGGAAAATAATGGCACATTAGGCATTAATATATTGATGTAAATAAGGCCTTTGTCGCGCAAGCGGCAAAGGCCTTATTCGTTTTTAGCTGAGCACAAACAAAGTAGTGCAATCCTACTACTGTTCATCGTTTTTTTGTGTGCAGTTCGTGGAATTGTACCCGCTCAGTAGGAATGGATTCCCAATTTTATTCTATCTTTCGACCTAATATGAACTTTGAAAACACTACAGGATCGATAGCGAATATTATCGACCATACTTTATTGAAATTGGACACTACTAAAGAGGAGATGAATGCGTTGTGCGAGGAGGCTAAAACGTATGGTTTCGCTTCCGTTTGTGTCCCCCCTTATTTTGTAGCACACTGCAAAAATCAACTGAAGGAAACGACTATTAAAGTGTGTACAGTGGTAGGTTTTCCACTGGGGATTTCTTCTTCTTTTGCGAAGGCCGAAGCCATCAAAAGGGCGATTAGTGACGGAGCAGACGAGATAGACGCGGTAGTAAATCTAGCCGCGCTAAAAGAAAACAACTGGAGCTACCTTCGCAATGAAGTACAAAGCTTTACACGCGCTACCCACTTAAAAGGAAGACTACTTAAGATCATCGTGGAAGCGAGTATAGTAGATCCAGCAGATCTTGCCAAGTTGTGCGAACTGATCAATGCAGAAGAGGTTGATTTTGTAAAGACTTCTACTGGATATCATGGAGGAGCTACTCCGGAGATGGTAAAAAATCTGCGCAAGATGCTTAATGATGAGGTAAAGATCAAAGCAAGTGGAGGGATAGATACCAAGGAAAAAGCGATAGAGCTGATCAAGGCAGGTGCAGATCGAATAGGGGCTTCTAAGTCTCTTGATTTATTATAATACGACATCTAAAACGTTAATTATGAAGTGGATATGTAGCATTGTGTTTATTGCAGCGACTATATATACCGTGCAGGCACAAAACATTACCGTGACAGAGTCATCTGATGTGCAAATATTGATGGCTAGATATACAGCCGACAACCGTATGAAGGAATACGTAGATGGCTGGAGAATTCAGATTTTATCTTCTACAGATAGAAGAAAGATTGAGGAGATGAAGACCTCTTTTGCGCAGAAGTTTCCCAATATCCCAATCATATCCCAGCACACTCCTCCATATTACAAGATCAAGGTTGGCGCATTTGCTACTAAGCTAGACGCCATGGGATTGCTTTACAAAATCAAGCAAGAGGTTCCAGGTGCATATCCAACTAAGGATAGTAAGATTAAGGCTGCTGAACTAGTGGGTATATTTTAAGGAGTGCTCCGGCATTTGTATACCATACTAAAGCAGTACTATAACCCCATGCTAACTTACCAATACGAAGGATGGTCTTTATCTTCGCCTTCCGCTCAGCATCCCCATTACGATAAGCAACACAGATGCACCCGCTACAGCTTCTATGAGTTTATTGAGCCAGCCCATACCAGTGTTTAGATTCAAGTTGAAAGTATCAAACAACCATCCACCAACCACAGCACCTACGATACCTACGAAGATGTTGACGATCAGCCCTCTACCACCACCGCCAACGAGTTGACCGGCTATAAATCCTGCTATTGCACCAAAAAGAATCAAATAAAGCCACGTTTCCATAATGAATTTGTTTATTTGCAGGCAAAGTACAGTAAATTTTTAAAAAACATAAGTGCTAAATATTAAAAAACTATACCTGAACGGAGACGTTTGAAACAATACAATGAATGAATCCCAGGAGACTTCAGTAAAGGAACTCGAAACATCGAGAATCATGCTACCTGTTATCATAGGAGCAGGCGTGCTGATTTATTTTATATCTACTAAAATAGACTGGAAGGAGTTTGCCCAAATCGCATGGAATGCCAAGATGGTAATCTGGGTGAGTTTAGCGGTATTCTTTCTAGTGCTGCGACATTTGGCCTATGCAATGCGTCTACGGATTCTTTCTCAAGACGCCTTTACTTGGCTCAAGTCTATCCAGTTGATATTCATTTGGGAGTTTAGTTCGGCTGTTTCTCCTACCGCGGTGGGAGGCTCTGCTGCAGCCCTATTTGTGCTAAGTCGGGAGAATATCTCTGCGGCCAGAGTGACAGCGATCGTTTTGTATACAGCTATCCTAGATACCATATTTTTTGTAGGGTCGGTTCCCATACTATATTTTCTATACGGCGCATCGATCATCCGTCCTGGGTTAACAGATTTTGCCAACCTTGACAATTGGGGAAAATCCTTTGTTTTTGCCTATTTTTTCATGGCGATATATGGCTTGTTCTTTTT
>JALZVN010000134.1 GCA_023299965.1 Saprospiraceae bacterium
ACCTGCTGCAGTCAAACCTGCTGGTGCGAAATCTTCAATTACAATGTTACTTGCTGATACTGAACCTTGATTAAATACTGTGATTGTAAATGTGATGTCCTCGCCAGGATATACTCGTGCATCTTCTCCTTCAGCCAACATCTTAGTTAATGCTAAATCAAAGATTTCAACAAATACATTCTCTGGATCATTATCATCTTCATCTCCTCCTTCATTATCAACTGTGTCATCCGTTGCTGAATCTACAATACCTCCTGCGTCATTCGTGAAGTCATCATCTGGAGTAGAATCAATATCCGTTGGATTTCCTCCAAACTCATCTTGAGCTGAGCTAATCTCTTCTTTGATTACTAACTCACCCGCTTCTGTGATATCATCACCTACTACGAATTCAAGAATTTCCATTACCATCTCTCCTGGAGCCAATGGTCCAGCAAAGTTGATTGTTCCCATATTAGCTATTCCATCTACTGATGTTAAACCATCTGGAATCATCAATGTAACATCGATATTCTCAGCAGTAGCAGTTCCTTGATTGAATACTGTTACTTTGAAGGAAACAGTTTCGCCTGGGAATACTCTGTCATCTTCTCCTGGTGCTAATGTAATGTTTGATGCTAAATCAAAGATTTCAACTTCAACTTCTTCACCATCATTATCATCTTCATCATTTACGCCATCATCATTGATCTCATCATTTTCAAATGGATCGTTATTTGGATTATCATCTCCTACAGAGTCTATATCATCAGGAGTATCTCCATTTTCATCTTCAGCACTTTGAATTTCAGCAATGTTATTCAATGTACCTGCTACATCAGCAGTTACTGTGAACGTTACATCAATTGATTCTTCTGAACCTGGTGCTATAGGACCAGCAACTGTTAAAGTAGAACCACCTACTGCAGTCAAACCTGCTGGTGCGAAATCTTCGATTACAATGTTATTTGCTGGTACTGTACCTTGGTTAAATACAGTAATCGTAAATGTGATGTCCTCTCCAGGGTATACACGAGCATCTTCTCCTTCAGCTAACACTTTAATTAATGCTAAATCAAAAATCTCAACATTTATATCCTCTGGATCTGAATCATCTTCATCATTTGTACCATCTCCATCAATATTATCATCCTCATTCGGATCATTTGGAGTACCACCTGCATCATTACCTTCTATAGTATCAGGAGTAGAATCTAAATCAGGTACGTTGTTACCTAATTCATCTTCTGCTGCACTTATTTCAGCAACGTTAACAAGGTTGCCCGCAGCTGCATTAGCATCTACAGTAAAGGTAATATCCATAGATGCGCTTGCACCTGGAGCAATAGTTCCTGGTAATGTAGCAGTTGCTACTGCACCATTTCCAGACCATGCTGCATCATTCAAGATAAGTCCTGTTGGAATGAAATCTGTGATTTCAACATTTTGAGCAGGAACTGAACCTTGATTGAATACTTGGATTGTAAATGTTACATCCTCGCCGACATATACTCTATCATCTTCTCCATCAGCCAATGTCTTGATTAACGCTAAATCGAATACTTGGATTTCGAAATCTTCAGGATCACTATCATCTTCGTCTCCTCCTCCGTTATCGATTTCGTCATCTACAGTAGAATCGTTATCAGGATCGCTATCTGGTGTACTATCATTGTCATCAGGAGTGTTTCCATTTTCATCCTCTGCTGACTGAATTTCAGCATTATTGTTTGTAGCGCCTGGTGTAGCGTCTGCATCAACAGTAAATGCAATCGATACTAAAGTTGAAGCACCTGGTGCAATTGGTCCAGCAATTGTCATAGAAGCAAGACCTCCATTTTCAGACCAGTTTGCATCATTTAATGTTAATCCAGCCGGCACAAAATCAGCTACTTCAATATTTGAAGCCGCGACAGTTCCTTGGTTGAATACTTCAATCTCGAAAACAATATCTTGACCTGGGAATACTCTTTCTGCTTGTCCAGCAGCTAGCGACTTTCTCAAAGCAAGATCAAAGATTTCAACATTGATATCTTCTGGATCTTCATCATCCTCATCAACAGTTCCATCATCATTTACATTGTCATCTTCATTAGCGTCGTTTGGTGTACCACCATTATCATTACCTAAAATATCATCAGCGGTAGAATCATTATCTACAACATCATCATTTCCTAAATCATCAGAAGCCTCAGAAATTTCAGCTCTGTTAACTAAGTTAGCAGCAGCATCAGTAGCGTCAACAACAAATGTTATATCTACACTTGTGCTAGCCCCCGCAGCTAAAGTACCTGGCAATGTTATAGAAGCTGTCGCTCCATTATCTGTCCAAGCAGCATCAGTCAATGTCAATCCAGCTGGGATGTAATCTGTAACAACTACAGATTGTGCATCTACAGAACCTTGATTAAATACATTAATAGTAAAGGTGATACTTTCTCCAGGGAATACTGTATCGTCTTCTCCTGCAGCTAATACTTTGTTTAATGCTAAATCGAAAATTTGAATATCAACATCTTCGACATCATTATCATCTTCATCTCCATTTTCATTATCCACTGCATCATCCTCGGTAGGATCATTATTTGGATCATTGTCAGGAGTACTATCATTATCATTAGGGTTGTTACCCTCATCATCTTCAGCTGACTGAATCTCAACAATATTTGTTGCTATTCCAGTTGCAGCATTTGCGTCTACAGTAAATTCTATTTGTACAACTTCAGTTGCACCTGGAGCAACAGGACCAGCAATAGTCAATGTTGTTGAACCAACAGCTGTTAAGCCATTTGGTGCAAAGTCTTCAATTACTACATCGTTTGCAGGTACAGTTCCTTGGTTAAATACCGTAACGTCAAATACTACAGTTTGACCAGGGTAAACTCTTTCACTTTGACCATCAGCAAGCGTCTTAGTAACAGCTAAATCAAATAACTGTGGATCAAGAGGCTCATCATCAGAATCATCCTCATCTTCAGGATCGTTATTTGGATCAGTATCAGGCGTACTGTCGTTATCATCAGGGCTATTACCCTCATCATCCATTGCTTCACTTATTTCAGCAATATTTACAACATCTTGTCCC
The DNA here is from genome assembly GCA_023299965.1 of Saprospiraceae bacterium. Classification (GTDB taxonomy): domain Bacteria; phylum Bacteroidota; class Bacteroidia; order Chitinophagales; family Saprospiraceae; genus JALZVN01. Next base: position 3,065 of record JALZVN010000134.1, read on the forward strand.
ACACATGCTTCTGTCACAGTTACTGTTAAATTCACAGTGGTCATATCACCAGCTGCTAATGAAGCGATTGTTGTTTCAACATTTCCTCCATTTGCTGTCCAGTTTGCATCATTCAATGTCAAACAAGCAGGTAAGAAATCTGTAACTACAATATTTTCTGCAGCAACTGTTCCTTCATTAGTAACAGTTATAGCAAATGTTACATCTTCACCTGGATATACTCTCGCATTTTCACCTTCAGCTAAGTCTTTAGTAAGTGCAAGGTCAAAGATTTCTAATTCAACTTCTTCTAAATCAGCATCATCTTCATCTCCACCTGCATTATCAACTTCATCATTTACTTCAGTATCATTTGAATCATCTGTATCTGGAGTACTATCGAGATCATTTGGCATATTACCTTGATCATCAACAAAATCACTTATCTCAGCTCTGTTCACTAAAGTAGCTGCAGCATCAGCTGCATCAACAGTAAATGTAACTGTTAGTACTTCAGAAGCACCAGGAGCTAGAGGTCCTGCGATTGTTAAAGTAGATGGTCCATCAATAGATAAGCCAGCTGGCACATAATCAGTAACTTCTATACCAGAAGCTGAAACTGTACCTTGATTAATCACAGTAATATCAAAACTTACTGTCTCCCCTGGGAACACTCTTGTATTCTGTCCTTCAGATAAAGTCTTAATTAATGCTAAATCGAAAATTTCTAAGAATACATTTTCTGGATCCGCATCATCTTCGTCTCCACCTTCATTATTTATAGTGTCATCCGTAGCTGAATCTACGATACCTCCAGCGTCATTTGTAAAGTCAGCATCTGGTGTAGAATCAATATCAGTTGGATTATCTCCAAATAAATCTTGAGCACTGCTAATTTCTTCTTTGATAATCAATTCAGCAGCTTCAGTTACATCTGTATCAACTGTGAATTCGACAATTTGCATTTCCATTGCTCCTGGAGCTAAAGGTCCAGCAAATGTGATAGTGCCCATATTTGGAATACCATCCACAGAAGTTAATCCATCAGGAATCATTAAGGTTACTTCGATATTCTCTGCAGTAGCTGTTCCTTGATTAAATACGGTAACTTTAAATGCAACCGTTTCACCAGGATATACTCTGTCATCTTCACCTGGAGCTAATGTAATATTAGAAGCAAGATCGAAGATCTCAACATTAACTGGCTCAATATCATCATCATCTTCGTCACCATTCTCACCATCAACTGCGTCATTTTCAGTTGTATCATTATCAGGATTTGTATCTGGTGTAGAATCAACATCTTCAGGGTTTTCTCCTAAATCATCTTCTGCACTTGCGATCTCAGCTCCATTTTCCAATGTACCAGCTTCAGTTGCGCTTACAGTAAACGAAATATCAACTGATTCACTAGCACCTGGCGCAATTGGTCCAGCTATGTTTAATGTTGTTGGTCCAACTGGATCCAAACCTGCAGGAACATAGTCTGTAATAACGATATCACTCGCTGCTACTGTTCCTTGGTTAATTACTTCTATCGTAAATGTAACTGTCTCACCTGGGTATACTGTAGCATCTTCTCCGTCAGCAAGTGTCTTGATAAGCGCTAAATCGAAGATCTCTAAGAATACGTTTTCTGGATCATTATCATCTTCATCAAATGGTGCAGTTTCGTTTACTTCATCATCAGTTGGTGTATCAACTAAACCACCAGCATCATTTGTAAAGTCATCATCTGGAGTAGAATCAATATCCGTTGGCATTCCACCTAGGTCGTCTACAAAATCAGTAATTTCTTCTTTAATAATTAATTCAGAAGCTGCAGTAGCATCTGCATCAACCACAAATTCTAAAATTTGCATTTCCATTGCTCCTGGAGCAATCGGTCCGTCAAATGTAATCGTACCCATATTAGGAATACCATCAACAGAAGTCAATCCTGCAGGTATCATTAGTGTTACTTCTACATCTTCAGCAGCAACTGTTCCTTGGTTGAATACTGTAACCTTAAATCCTACAGTTTCACCTGGGTAAACTCTATCGTCTTCACCTGGAGCTAAAGTAATATTAGAAGCCAAATCAAAGATCTCAACATCAACAGGTTCGATATCATCATCATCTTCATCTCCACTCTCATTATCGATAGCGTTATCTTCAGTAGGATCATTACTAGGATCATCATCTGAAGTAGAATCTATATCTTCTGGAGATTCATTTAAATCATCATTTGCTCCAGTAATTTCTGCACCATTTTCAATAGTACCTTGAGCATCTGCAGTAACTGTAAATGAGATTTCTACAGATTCACTTGCACCTGGTGCAATAGGACCTGTAATAGTCAAATCAGTTGAACCATTTGCAGTTAAACCAGCAGGTACATAATCAACAATTGTGATGTTGCTTGCAGGTACACTTCCTTGGTTAAATACCTCAATATTAAATGTTACTGTTTCACCAGGATATACTCTTGAATCTTCACCAGCAGCTAAAGTCTTTCTTAATGCTAAATCAAAGATTTCTAGGAATACGTTTTCTGGATCATTATCATCTTCATCTCCATTTTCATTATCTACTGTATCATCCGTATTTGAATCTACAACACCTCCAGCGTCATTTGTAAAGTTGTCATCTGGAGTAGAATCAATATCAGTTGGTCTATCACCAAACTCATCCGTTGCATCACTAATCTCTTCTTTGATGATTAGTTCTTGAGCAGATGTAACA
>JALZVN010000135.1 GCA_023299965.1 Saprospiraceae bacterium
TTCACGCTTATGCTTTCTCCCATCTCTGCAAATGAAGTAGTAATAAATCCTGCATCTAGCATCGTGAGTCCAAAGTTACTTGCGTTCATGTTCAATGCGCCAGCTTCTACTGAAACAAAATCCACGGCTTTCTGATTCAAGCTCATTGTGAACTGATATCCCGTCACTTCCGTGAAGTCAGATGCTCTAAAGTCAATTTTGTAGGCTTTACCAGCTTCCATTTCTACATCATCAATATTCATCGTCAATGTTGTCGGGAATGATCTTTCCTCTAAGGTCGTCAGTGCATCCTTCGCATTTCCATTTAGATCACCGATCTTAACGGCTACGAAATCTTCATTCGTACGATTTACGTCAGACATTACGTCTAAGTATTGCGGGTAATCATCAATCCATGGTGCTGTAGGGTTCTGGAAACTATAATCTGCATCTACAAATCTCCAAGAAGTATTATTTGAAAATTCTGTAATTGAGAATAAGATCAACTCGCGAAGTTCTATCATATCAAATATATCAATCGAACCATCTGCATTTACATCAGCTGCAATATGCTGATAAGGCGTCGTCAACATGTTAAGCTGTAACACATGGTTGGCCATTAATACTAGATCGAATGTAGAGATTCCTTCCGTCATCTCGTCTAACTTCTCTGGAGTCACCTTGTTCATCTGATCAACTGGAACACTTGCCGTGTATACACCATTTGCGTTTGTCATTACTACATTTCCATCAACTGATACTGCTACGTTATCCACTTCGTTACCAAATTCTGTAGCTGTTGTTCCTCTTAACAAGCTTGAGCCTTGACCATTATCTGGGCAGCTTCCAAGATTATCTTGAACTTCAACAAATACAAGTACGAAATCAGCGTTGCCTGCTTCATCTTCAATCCATACTTCAATGTTAACACCTCCGTCTTGAACGTCAGCACAACAAACTTGAACAGAAGTAGCTAATGGAGCATTAGAACCTTCGATTCTAACTCTTGCATTTGCCATCCATTCTTCATCTGTTCTCTCTGTACAGTTGTCGTCTCCTTTCTTAAGTAAGTGATCTGCTCTAATCTCTACACATCCACCATCATTCATCACTACTGTATTCACACCATCTGCTATAGGAGTAGGATTCTTGCAATCTCTGATTGAGAATGGGAATTCCTCAGCTGTTACGTTTCCGCAACCATCAGTAACAATCCACTTGATAATGTGATCACCATATGGGTAAATTCCTGAAGCGTCGTCTCCTTCACCTTCGATATCAATAGATCCGTCAGAGAAAGCATCAATCTTGTATGAGAATGTAATGTCTGCTAAGTCAGCACAATCATCTTCTCCAGTAGCAGTCAATACTAATTCTCCTTGGCAGCCTTCTGTGAAATCACATGGGTCTGGAGCAGTAAAAATAAGCGTTGGCGCTACATTATCCTGAACTCTGATTATCTGGGTGTACTGGAAAAATCCATCGTCATCTCTAAAGGTTCTTGGTATTGGTAATGGTGTCCCAAGATCCGTAAACTGTCCATCCGTTGGATTATCTACTATACAGTGGTTAATAATTGTGTATGTTCTTTCGATCTGATAGCAAGCATCATCTACTTGTACAAATACTCTATCTTCTACTGAGATTCCAATATTTTCACAGTCGTCTTCTGTAACAATAGGTCCTGCTATATCTCCTAATTCACAGTTGTCAAATTCTTGATCCGCTGGGAACTGTACGATAAAGTCAGATACATGAACAACAGTTACTGTCTGAGTACACGATACATCTTCCGTCTTATCTGACTCATCTGATGCTGTCCATGTTTGTCTTAGAATCTGTCCACAATTCGGCAAATCTTGAGTAATGACATCTCCTGCTTCTAATGTAGCTCCACAATTGTCACTAAACTCTGGGGCAGTAAATGAATCACCCGCATGTATTGCTTCATCACAAGTCAAGGTAACATCATCGGCACAAGTAATCTGTGGTCCGAATGGATCTTCCACTAGTACCTCTGACCAGCAAATATTTGTATTCCCTTGCAAATCAGTTACCAATAACTCTACTGCTACTAATGCATTTAAATCACAGCATTCGAATGGTACTGTATCTGCCCACTGCGTTGTATCAATACATCCACTTACTCTTCTTGCTTTGATAGATGCGATACCACAGTTATCTGTTGAACCTTCGTCTAAATCGCTAGCAAATAGAACAGCTGTTCCGTCGTTAGTCAATACGATATTCAATCCATCATTACAGATAGCAGTTGGCGCTACAGGATCAACAGTATTTACTTCTACTAGTTCCTCTGTTACATTACCACAATCATCCGTCGCAAATACGCTTATCTCTGTCAATCCTAATGGTAGGTCATTTAATGCACTTCCATCTGTGATATCTTGAATAATCAATACACCTGCTTCGTCATACAATCCTCCTCCATCATTATAAGTCACAATAATTGACGTTACGTTAGAGCATGCATCTGTTACTGATGGTGATAAGAATACGTTTCCTGTTTCACAATCCGTAGATCCTGTTGCATACTGAATATTTGCCGTATTTATTTCCGGACCTTCTGTATCCAATACAAAGATTGTCTGACTATGTGTTGTCGTCGTTAAAGAACACCAGTTTGTAATCTCCCATGTACGTATGATGGAGAATGAATTTCCACATACATCCAATACTTGATCTGAGAATAGAACTGTCAAATCACAATTATCACTGTTTCCAACAGGAATCTCATACGGTCCAAATGTTGGAGCTCCCGTCAAGTCTGTTGTTAACATTGCTGGATCTGACGATACTGTTCCGCACTCTAATGTCAGATCTTGTGGTAGATTGATGTCTTCCATTCTTGGCGCACGTAATCCTATCACTTGCTCACAATTCGAAGCATTTCCAGATGCATCAATTGCTTGCCATGTTCTGACAAGTCGCGCACCTAACCATTCACTCTGATCACATTGAGTCTCCTCAAGTACTTCACTGATTACGGAGAAGGTCACTGGGCTACAATCAAGAACTAAGACAGGTGTTCTGAAACCAGCTTGTACATCAAGATTTATTTCAAAAATACTTCCCTGACCAAAGTCGCCATCACTCTCTGCTCCACTATTATCTACTATTGTTACTTCCCACGTTCCTTCAATACTTTCAAAGTCTAATCCTAATAAACTATCAAATGCATCTGACGATACTGGCACACCAGATGTAGCTGTCTGTCCAGACGGACCCGTAAGTGTGATACTCAAGTCACTAGTTCGGCTGTGATTATGAACAACATCTAGATTAATACCCTGGATAATCTCACCAAGGGGTGCATCTACTACTTCTATTGTTGTAGTGATTGATGACCCTGTTGATCCTGATATGTTGGCAGGCAATTCGATCGCTGAGAAACGCTCAGTATGCGTATAGTTCTCATCCATGAAATTTGGATGCGTACAAGCTACTTCGTAGCTAGTGCATTCTATTACTGGTGCATTCTTATCTTCTATCAACAATGTCCCTCCACAAGAAACATTACTACCGATGTGTTCTACCTTATACGTTAAGGTCTGTCCTACTTGATCTGGCCCAACAACATTTGGTGGGCTAAGTCTATTTCCTGTCACATCGAAAATAACAAGCTCAAATTCATTTGGACACAATAATAGCCCTTCAAATACTTCGTCTATCTCAACGGTTCTGAAACAATCATCTGCTGTTGCAAAACTTACATTTGATAATGAGATATTTAAATGATCATTACAAGTAAGCACTGGATTCAAGTCTGATACTACATTCACATTTGATGTACATCTTACTGTCTGAACTCCTCCGTATGTCACTTCAAACACTACTAAGTTGGCTCCAACTGGTAAGGTAACAGCTGTTGACACATCTACTCTATCTATTCCTAAATCAGGATATGATATTGTTACCATTGGTGTAGTGTTGCTGTAACATCCTGTAGGGTAGCATACAAATGGTGTTGGTGGACTTGGGTGTACAAAGCCTGTCAACTCACAATTGTTCAAATCTGAAGCTTGAACTAGCTCATCACTTGGACAATCTTCTGGTGCACACGGAATGTTGAAATCTGTAATTTGTTCATCTACAAAACTACCATTTGGTCCGCCTGCTATTTCATACAATCCTTCAAATGGTCCTTCTTCAACTAATACTCCTCTATCTTGGTCTGAACCAATTATCTGCCAAGATGCATTCTCCCACACTACACTATTTGGTGCAAATGCCGTGAATGAGTAATCTTCGCAAGATGCTAACTGTACTGTATCTACTACGACTGTTCCTGCTGAAAGACCACTGTAATCTTGGAAGCTATTGAATGCTACCAATTCTCCTGATGCGTCTCTCAACTCCCATACCTGATTGTCAGCAAAATCGCCTATCGTGTTTACGATAAAGTAATCTTCTGTTTCAACACAGTTCGTAGGACAGTCAAGCTTCACTGTTATCTTCTGATTAGATAATGGTGTAGGACCATAATCTGCAGGTACTCCATTTATATCCAATGCAATATTTCCTGCTGGATCAAGTACAAACCATCTATTCTCTGCATCATTTCCACCTGCATGGTAAACAAAATCAATTGATCCTCCATCATTTGTTGAAATTGGAATCAATTTCAAATCACAATCAGCAGCTGTCAATTTATATTCTGTTGCTGGCGGTAATTCATCTATAGTCACATCGATTGATGCTCCTTCCCATCCATTTGCTCCTGTATCTTCAAGAACAAGTAAATAAGTACATCCTAAATCTATCTCACAATCTAATACTGTTAATGTAACTGCCGTACGCGTTGGTGTAGTACAAGATGCTGTATTGGCACACAACACTTCTACAAAGTATGTGTACATGCCTGGTGCATTTGGATCTACTAGACCTGCTGCAATAGGATTGAAAGTACTTGCATCGCCATCTCTATCTGATTCGTTGATACCATTGGCATCTAAATCTGCATCAAATAATGGAGATCCGCCTGTAGCTTCTGCATACCAATTGATCGCAGTGGCTGGAGCAGATACTCCACTACAAAGTGGTCCACCTCCTAAAGTAACTCCGGCACATACATTTGTGATATCTACTCTAAGTACTCCTGTTGAGTAATCTGTTGGCTTCACAGGCGCTGATCCTTGTCCTTTGTTTGAAGAGCAGAAGATTGCGTTCGTTACGTCATCTGGTGACACTGCCATTGGCGCTTCATTAAATTGAACATCGACACTTGACGCATCTGTACATCCATTCACATCAGTCACT
>JALZVN010000136.1 GCA_023299965.1 Saprospiraceae bacterium
ATGCTCACGATAGCTAAGGCTATCATTGTGCTTTTTGCCTTGATATCAGCCATTTCTATTCTAAATCTTTTGGATAATTTTATAATACAATTGGTATAATTCATCCTTCTAAATTTTTAGTCTGTGATTTGATAGCTGCTAAGTTACCTTTCCGCTTCTAAAAAACAGGAATGAACGTGTCAGATAAAGTACTAGTAATCAAGCATCTTACGGATTTCTACAGCTAGTTTTTCCGAAGAAGGAAGCATCGTCTGCTCTAAAATAGTATTCAATGGAATGGCTGGCATGTTGACCGAGCCCACCGTTCTTACGGGTGCATCTAGGTACTCAAAACAGTTCTCCTGTATGAATCCAGCTATAGATCTCGCAAAAGAATTGTTTACTGGTTCTTCTGTCAAGACGATGCACTTGTTGTGCTGCTTTACGCATTCCAGTATAGACTCTTCATCCAATGGATAAAGCGTTCTGAGATCTAAGACTTCTATCTTGCCTTCAAATTCTTTGGCTGCATTCAGCGCCCAGTGTACCCCCATACCATAGGTGATGATGCATAGACTTTCGCCCGCCTCTACCCTATCATCGCTTGCCACCAAAACAGAATTGGCTTGACCAAAAGGCAAAATATAATCTTTATCTGGCTCCGGTGTTCTTGCCGCGTTAGTACCAGGTACTTTAGACCAGTACAATCCTTTGTGCTCTAGGATCACTACTGGATTGGGATCGTGGTAAGCAGCCTTCATGAGCCCCTTCATATCCGCTCCATTACTTGGGTAGGCGATCTTGATACCTCGGATGTTGGTAATCACGGACTCCACTGATGAAGAGTGGTACGGACCACCTGACCCATAAGCTCCAATCGGTACTCTAAGGATCATACTGACTGGGTACTTCCCATTGGATAGATAACATGAGCGACTCACTTCTGTAAACAATTGATTGAGCCCTGGCCAAATATAATCTGCAAACTGCACCTCCACGATAGGCTTGAGCCCTACCGCAGACATACCTACTGTAGATCCTACTATAAATGCTTCTTGTATAGGAGTGTTGAATACGCGCTCGTCTCCAAACTTCTGCGCCAAAGTTGCCGCTTCTCTAAACACACCTCCTAACCGACCACCTACATCTTGCCCATACAACAAGCAGTGCATATCATCGCGCATCAATTCCTCCACAGCGTGCAATGCACAGTCTACCATCACTACTTCTTCGGCTCCATCTGGTTTGCGTATCCCCTTTTCCAAGTGCACCGGTGTCGGCGCAAAATCGTGGGTTAGTAGATCTTCAGGTGTTGGGTCTTCCGCTTCTTTCGCTCTATCGAAGTCCGCTTGTACTTTATCTTGAGCAGCCTGCTCTAAGGCTTCTATTTCCGATATGGTGATGCCAGCGTCCAAGAGTTGCTGTCGTATAATCGGGTATGGATCTTCTTTTCTATCTTCTTCTAAATCATCTCGATACCACTCCATACGTACACCAGAAGTATGGTGATTGAGCAAAGGCACCTTGGCGTGGATAAGATATGGTCTACGCTCTTCTCTGATGACAGATATCGCTTTTGCCACTGCATTATAGCAGGCTGTGAAATCATTACCTTGTATAGTCACTGCCTCCACCCCGTGAAAACCCTGTATATATTCGTACGCGTTTTGCGCTCTAGTCTCTTCTGCATTGGCAGAAATATCCCAGTCATTATCTTGTATCACATACAATATCGGCAACTGGCGAAGTGCCGCCATCTGAAATGCTTCAGCCACCTCTCCCTCTGTCACAGATGCATCTCCCAAGGAGCACACCACCAGTGGAGCTCCATCAGTAGCACTTGCAATCCCTACTTGCTCTTTGTATTGTATGCCAAGTGCTGCACCCGTCGCCGGTATGGCCTGCATACCCGTCGCGGAAGACTGGTGCGGAATCTTTGGTTTATCCTCATCTTTCAAACTTGGATGAGAATAATAAGAGCGTCCAGCTGAAAATGGATCGTCCTTTTTAGCCATCAATTGTAGCATCAAATGATACGGCTCCATGCCCATGCTCAATATCATAGAGTCATCCCGATAATATGGAAAAGCTAAATCTTGCGGAGTCAACTGCATGCCTACTGCTATCTGTATCGCCTCATGCCCACGAGAAGTGGCATGTACGTATTTAGACACAAACTTGAAGTTTGCTTCATACAATTCTGTCATAGATTTGGCAGTACACATCAAGCTAAAAGCTTGTTTGAGTTTCGTGGCAGTAAGGAGGGTTTTGGCTTGTATCATTGGTGGGTTATTACGCATTTAATATTTAGGCTTACAGGTGTTGCTATAAAACTAACAATCATTAGTTAAATAAGCAATAATTTAAGGCTCTTTGTTCTATATATCGCTTAAAATGCCTACTTCTACCAAGGATTGGGTATTCATCTGCTTCAAAAAAGGGTATGCTATCTAGTTGCGATTCCGTCTATCAGACACTGAATCATCTTTCGCTCCAGTTCAACAGGGTTGATAGCCTCTTGTTGGTGATGCCAAGAGTACAACCACCTTAGAGTGGATAGGATAGAAAAAGCCGCGATCTTTGTATCTACTTTTGCGAACTGTTTTGCCTTTATACCTTTCTCAATGATGTTTTGGATATTTTGTTCATAAGCACTTCTGAGTAGCAAATAAGATTTGTGATTGGGCTCTTCTAGGTGTACCCATTCACTCGTGATGATGGCCACCGCATCTGGCTTCTCTACGGTATAGCGGATATGCAGTGCGATCAGCCGTTCCATTTTTTCGCGTGGACTCAGACTAGATTCTTGGATATTCTCCATGCCTTCAGTGAACAATTCTGCGATATGCATCATCAGCTCCGCCAGAATTTCTTGCTTATTGCTGATGTGATTATATAGACTTGCCGCTTCCATCCCCACTTCTTGAGCGATGTCTCGCATAGAAGTTGCCCGGTACCCCTTGAGTCGAAAGAGTCGCGCCGCATGTTGTTTGATGATTTCCTTCTTTGTCATATTGGCTTGATCGCTGCAAATATAAAAATTTGTGCAAGAAGAAAAATGCTTTGGGGCCTACCCATACGATGCTGCACTAGGCGAAGAGCCAAGTGCAGTATCGTATGGGTCGCTACGTTTTCGGGCTACGCGTGCGCTCCGGTCCCAAGGCCTGCCCACCGGCTAGGTGGGACTCCCCCTTCACATCGCTAGTCCGAGAGTCAATTTTCAATGATAAATTTTCAATGTGCAAATGAAAAAAGAGTTGAAAATGAAAAATGGAAAGTGGAAAGCTCACCACATACGAGCTAGGACCTGGCGCCTAGTACCTTAATTGCCTTGCCGCATTAAAAAACTATTTCGCATCTTTGCGCGGATGGCCAAGCAAAAAAAATATGTTTCCAAAAAAGATGCTTTAAAAAAGCTAGAGCACTATTGTGCTTATCAGGATAGATGTCATTCTGAGGTCCGCTCCAAGTTGTTGGATCTGGGCATCTATGGAGACGATTTGGAGGAGATCATAACTGATCTTATTGCAGACAATTTTCTAAATGAAGAGCGATTTGCCAGATCTTTTGCTCGCGGAAAGCAAAGAATGAAAAAGTGGGGTCGATATAAAATCACTTCTCATCTGAAGGCAAAACAGATATCTGCCTATTGTATCAAGAAAGCCATGGAGGAATTGGATGAAGAAGATTACCTCGAAACACTGCGAAATTTGCTTGAAAAACGCCTAAAATCAGACTATAGCTACAATTCCGTAGGTAAAGCTGCCAAATTCGTTATTGGAAAGGGATATGAGTCCGCTTTGGTCTGGGAAACGATAAAGTCTATGCGACAAGAAGGGACTTAAGATTCTGAAACCTGATTTATGTCGTTTTTTGGTCAAAATGACAACTTGATTTCCCTTATATTGTCAGTATATTATTTTATCTCTAAAATCTGATGATATGAAAAATGGTAAATTAAGCTTTGACGAATTGTCAAAAAAGGCTAAAAAACTCAGCAACGAGGAGCAGCTCAAAATGCTAGGAGGTCGAAGAGGAAGAGGTGGAAACGTTACTTGGACTACTACTCGAGGGGGTATTATTGATGATGATCTTATCATCAGAATTACACCTAGGACTACAAGTACAGGAAGAGGTTAATTAGTTAAAAGTACAAGAAATTTTGCAGAGGATTGATTGATATACAAGGTATACTCATCTCTTCTCAGCAAAATCACTTGTGAATAATTCTTTATCAAAATCCATTCTTATTTGGCGCCCGCACATTTCAATTTCCCCTTTGCCCCCTACGC
>JALZVN010000137.1 GCA_023299965.1 Saprospiraceae bacterium
ATAGATAAAGACGGCGCTGACCCTGATAGAATCAAAGGGCAGTTGGCTGAGATGAATATCCTAGTAGAGGATTGGGGTGGCAAATTCCAATCACAAGATATATCTGCTAAAAAAGGAACCAACATCGACCTGTTATTAGAGAAGATATTATTGGAGTCCGACTTATTAGAGTTGAAGGCAAATCCAGATAGAAACTCAGTGGGTACAGTGATTGAAGCTTCTCTTGATAAGGGAAGAGGATACGTTACCAAAATGCTTGTATTGAATGGTACCCTCAATATTGGGGATTCTATCGTAGCAGGTGAATACTCTGGTAAGGTGAAAGCCATGTTTAACGAAGCGGGTAAGAAAGTAAAATCTGCAGGTCCTGCATCTCCAGTACTAGTCTTGGGATTAAATGGTGCACCACAGGCGGGTGAGAAATTTAAAGAAACAGATACGGAACAGGAAGCGCGATCCATTGCGACTAAGCGTAACCAGATTGTCAGAGAACAAAATAACAGAGCCTCTAAGCGTATTAGTTTAGATGAAATCGGCCGTCGTCTAGCATTGGGTACATTTAAAGAATTGAACTTGATCGTGAAGGGTGATGTGGATGGATCTATCGAAGCACTTTCAGATGCATTGATTAAGCAATCTATCGATACTGTTTCTGTAAACGTAATACACAAGGCCGTAGGTCAGATTATCGAATCAGATGTACTTTTAGCATCTGCATCGGATGCCATCATCGTTGGTTTCCAAGTGAGGCCATCACAAGGTGCGCGTCAGCTTGCAGAGCGTGAAGGCGTACAGATTAAGATGTACTCTATCATCTACGAAGCAATCGACGAAATTCGTTCTGCTATCGAAGGTTTATTGGAACCAAAAGAGGAAGAAAAAATTGTTGGTCAAGTGCGTGTACAAGAGGTGTACAAAATTTCACGTGTGGGTACGATCGCAGGTTGCTTTGTTACGGAAGGAAAAATATTGCGTAACAACTATATCCGTCTGATTAGAGATGGTATAGTTGTCTATCCTACTAAGGAAGGCGTGACTGGACAAATTGCCTCGCTTAAGCGATACAAGGATGATATCAAAGAGGCCAAGAACAAGACGGAATGTGGTCTGTCCATCAAAGGCTATAACGATATCAAAGTAGATGATGTCATCGAGGCGTACGAAGTAATCTCTGTGAAGCAAACTTTGGATTAAGCGGAGTTCTTAATCTGAGTGTGAATTGAGCATATAAAAATATACAAAAGCCTCAGCATCGAAGATGTTGGGGCTTTTTTTGGTTTATACCGAGATGTTTACAAGTTTCGAAGAAGGCAGTTTGATGAATCTGGTCAGAATAGTGGTGGAGACGCCTAATTTCAGCTGATATTGTATGTTTATTAGGTATGAATTGAGTAAATGAAAAAGCGCTTTCCACTTTTAATTCTCCATTGATTTCTAGCTCTCCATTTTTCCCCGTTCACAATTCAACACTCATAATTCAATTCACTCTGGCTCGAGCCCCAATATAAAACTAAACTGCCCATAACTTTGGAATAAATTCTCCCCAGGGGCACGGTTTTTATTGAAACCTAGTCCATAGTCTACGCCAATCGTTCCGAGGATAGGTACTTGCGCACGGAAGCCAATTCCTGCCGAGTATTGTAAGTCAAAAGGATTGTAATCTCTGATACTGCTATAAGCATTTCCCGCCTCAAAGAATGCTAGCGCATATACAGGTGCTTGAGTGTTTTGTAGCACTGGATAGCGAAGCTCAACAGTATATTTATTGAAGAGACCCGCGCCGCCATTTCCGTTCGTAGAGAAGTCTTCGATATCGTATCCTCTTAAACTGATTTGGTCAAAACCGAGTAAGCCACCTTGTTGCCCAGTCAATCCATCTCCTCCTAGTACGAAGCGTTCAAATGGGGAGAGGCTTGCCTCACTGTTGTATCGACCTAGCATTCCGAATTTAGCAGAAGCTTTAAGCGTTAACTTACCAGCCACTTTTTGATATGCTTCAGCTGTGAATCTCCATTTGTGGTATTCTAAATATTTGAATTTATTCTCAGTCGGCTGCTCAGGATCTGTGCTGTCTTTATTGAACAGAGAATACGGCGGTGTGAATTGCATGCTCAATGAAATGTTACTTCCGGAAGTAGGAAAAAAAGGATGATTCACTGTTGATCTAGAGAAAGTTTGTTGTAAGCTTAGATTGTGAAATAATCCATCGGTTAGGAAAGTACCATCGTCTAGTCCAAAACTTTCACTTTGCCAATCTTGTAGTTTGATACCTTTATAATTTAGTCTGGTAGTGCTTATCCAGTTATCATCTGGCCAGTTAAGTCTAGTGCCCAATGCTACGAATGCAGTTCCAGTGCTCAACTTTTGAGTGTTTCCATTTTCGGTTATTTCAGAGCTTGTCAATCTGGAGAATGATCCTCCTACACTCATAGACATGGGTTTCTTACCACCAAGCCATGGTTCCGTAAAAGATACGTTATACGTCTGGAAGGTGGCTCCATTTGTCTGCGCGCGAATGGCTAATTGTTGGCCATCGCCCGTAGGGAGTGGTCTCCAAGTAGATCGATCTTTAATATTGCGCAAAGAAAAATTGTTAAAGGTCAAGCCCAAAGTGCCTACTGCACCGACACCAGGAGTAAAGCCTCCAGATAATTCTATCTGGTAAGTAGATTTCTCTTCTACTTCGTATGCTATATCTACAGTTCCATCTTTAGGATTTACAGAGGTGCTCACGCCTAAAGACTCAGGATTAAAATATCCCAGCTTGATAAGTTCTCTCTGAGAGCGAACGATGGCGGAGCGGCTAAATTTTTGTCCAGGTTTGGTGCGTAATTCTCTGCGGATCACTTCCTCACTGGTTCTGTCATTTCCCTTTATCGTGACCTTGTTGATCGTAGCTTGAGTACCTTCAAGAATCCTTAATTCTATGTCCACTTTGTTGTCGACCACTGCCGTTTCAGTCGCTTCTACGGAGAAGAATAAATATCCATTGTCAAGATATTGAGTACTAATGTCTCTACCCTCTGGACTAAAGTGAAGTCTAGTATCGAGGAGCGTCGCATTGTACACATCACCCTTTTTGATATCGAGTAGATGCATTAGTTCTTCTGTAGAGTAAATGGAGTTCCCTTTAATTACAATATTTCTGTGGAAGTACTTTTGTCCTTCTTCGATTTCAATACGGATATTCAGATGCCCATTTGTGTTTTTAGACATCGAATCGCTAGTGATAACAGCGTCTCTAAAACCCAAGCTATTATAATGCGCAATGATGTTTTTCCTATCTATTTTGTATGCGTCTTGGATGTACTTTGATGGAGAAAACAAGTCTTTCTTCATCTTAGTGGCTTCCATCTTTTTCAACAATTTTTTACTAGAAATACTTTTGTTGCCCACGAAAAAAATGTTTTCAATTTTCACTTTCTCTCCACGCTTAATAGATACTTCTAGATTTACCAAGTTAGAGGCTTTGTTTTTGGCGACCTCTCTAATAATAACCTCGGCATTTAGGTACCCTTTTTCTTCGTAAAATTTTTGCATACGGTGCTTAGCATTCGCTTTATTATTTTTTGTGATAATGGCTCCTTTTTGGAAATGTTGATCTAGAATTTTTTTGAGATATTGTTCATTCGTTTTCTTTATCCCGCTTATAGAGTAGCTAGACAATTGTTGTCTTTCTACGACAAGTATTTCTAAGAAGACTACATTACCAACTGTTTTCTCTTTATAGATTTCTACATCTGTGAATAACTTTAAAGTCCACAAAGCCTTAGTCGCATTAGATATTGCGTTTCCCGGGATAGAAATGTTATCTCCGATTCTCAAGCCACTCATGGCTATGATAGCTTGCTTGTCACTGGAGTGATTACCGCCTACTTTTATTCCCCCTATTTCATATTCGTGTGTATCAAGATGTTCAATAATGGGAAATTCTCCTTGAGCATTAAGATTAAAAGAAAGTAAAAAAACAACTGAGCTAAGGCAGAGGTCAAGTAGATAATCTTTAGTTGTTTTCATGATATAGCATTATGGCTTTGTTAATACTGAATGGTATAAGACAAAGGTCACGCTTCTTGTATTTTGGTTGTAAGTGTTAAGGAATTTAACTTGACTTAAGCCATGGCAGGAAGTAGAGGCGGGTATTTATATTTTGATTTCTTTTGGTGTACGTGTTCTCTCTGTCGGATTTAAAAATTCATTTCCTGTGCAAATCAAGGATAAACAAATTTATACCCTAAAGCTGATTTAGTATTTTACAAAATTACCAAGCCATTTTATATCGAAGACAAATAAATTGACGTAGAACTAAAATTGTTCATTTAGTTCTATGATGGCTTGTTTAATGTCTGCAAGTGCTTTTCTAGAGGCGTTGAATTTATTCAGTGGTCTTCTATCAAAGGGATGATCGTTTTAGCATTTAAGAGCTGAATATTTCCATTAGAAGTGTCTAAGACGATAGCTCTTCTAATAATCGCACTCAATCCAAATGGC
>JALZVN010000138.1 GCA_023299965.1 Saprospiraceae bacterium
TCGTTCACCGTATTGATACCCCGCTTCACAATCACAGCGTCTCCACCACGCGACCAATCCATATGTAATAATACTTTAGGATCGTGCTCTGCCAACCTTTCCATCTCTGTATTCATAGCACTGACTTCGTTGTGTAGGATATTTACTTCGTCTGCAATCCAAGCATTTCTAGAGCCATCAAAATCATCGATCAAAACGAATTCTACCTTGATCCCATACTCTTTGAAAAAACGAGAACGCTCGCTAGCTTCTGCTCCTTCGTTGAAGTACAATCCTGGCGCTGTACCTCCCCAAGTAAACATCTGTACCTTCAAGACATCTTCGTCGTCTGAGTTACCAGATTTCTTATTGCCAAAAAGTCCTCCTGACTTCTTATTATCCTCTGCAGCAACGGCATTGTCTGCAGGATTGCTATCGCCTCCAGAAGTACTCTTGCCGGTCGTCTCTTCTACTTTATTTACTACATCTTGACCTGCGTCTGTATTATTTAGGAAATGCCAAAGCCCAAAAGCTATTGCACCCATGATAACGAGGGCGATCAGAAATTTTGAAAAACTTGTCAATCGTGCTGCCATTTTATTTTGCTTTTAATAGTTTTATACTGTTTGTTATTTTGTTTCGTTTTCTGGACCAACTAAACTCTAATCAAAGAAACCATCGTACTGATTCTCTCTGTCTAGTTTTATTTCTGTCTTTACGGGTTCACTAATATCTAATTCTTCAGATTCGTTATTGGCTTTATCTAGGATGTCCAATTTATCATCTCCTAGCAATAGTGATGCTCCTTCTTTCTCCCACTTTTCTAGCATCTTGAGCCCCTCTTCTTCGAATACTCCATTTTGCAAATCGATAGAGTCCATAAATCCAGAGGATACTTCCATGAAGCGTTCCATCTCTCCTACCTTATTAGATACATCATCGGCAATAGCTTCCATGGCTGCATCAAACATGGCGCGTTTATCTGGGTCTCCAGAGATAACACTCATAGCTGACTTCATAGCAGAGTTACTCGCTTTGATAGCGTTGTACTCTTGTTCTTTAACCATCACCTGATCTTTGATATCTTCTGCGAGGATCTCAGAATTTTCAAACATCTTGACTAGTACTCTATAGAGCACTTCCATCTTAGTATATAAGTCTTCCAGTCGCATGTTAGACTCCTTCAGTCTTCCTGCTTTTCTAGATTTAAGAATAACGACATTTCTTTTATCGTTGTCTCTTGCCTTGGATGCCAACTCTAAGTTGCTAGCTATTTCCTTCTTATTATTATGAATAACTTCTTTTAGCTTATGCATTTGACCTCTCAGCTGGCTAATCTGCTTATTCATTTTACGCAGATTGGCTTTAAGGTCTTCGATGTAAGATTTCAATATTGCTATAGGATCGATGGTAATAAAGAGACCTGTGATCCAGCGCATCGCACTCTTATACATATAAGAAACTAGATTTCTTGCTTTTTTGTCCACGGCAAGGAATAAGGCAGTTCCAAGGATTCCAACCATACCCACGATAGACATAATGGATCCAAAATTCACCAGAATTGCTCCTGCAGCAAGTGCTAAAGCGGCAATCAATGCCACTAAAACGATACCCCCTACTATCCCCTCTGGTTTTTTCCAAAATGATTTTGGTTTTGCTGTACTCATTTGATTATTATCTTAAGATGTATATTGTTTGATTAAGGCTATGTCTTTATTGATTTTCTGCTTTAGCAATTCGTAAGTGCTAAGAAAATCATTTTTTGTCTTTAGTACTTTCACTTGGCTGGAAGCGATCTCTTTACTTGTCTTTTCTTGATCGATTTTTAAAGATTCTATTTCTTTGGTCAGCTGCTCAATTTGCTTGGTTTTATTTTTGATACTCAATTCAATATCCTTTGCTCTCGTTTTTTTGCTGCCCACTTGCTTACTGATCTGGCTAGAAACTGCAGATTCGAACTTTTGGCTTTCTTTAGCCAGAATACCAAGGTAATAGTTAGCCGTCTCTACAAGTCGTTGCTGAGTAGCTCCCATCGTTTTTGCCATGGCGAAAGCTGACTGGATTTTGGTTTTTTCATCCATATCCATATTCGCAAGAGATTGCAAAGATTGCTTAAATTCAATGTAATCGAAGCCTTCTTGATTGTTCTTGTTGATAGCGCCAAGAAGGATGTTCATGAATTTTTCGCTCACTTCTCCTGTCACGTCTACATTAGCTACATCAACTATTTCCTCTGCAGCCTGGTGTTGGACCTCTGCTTCAGCAATCGTTTCTGCACTAATATTCTCTTCAGTGATGGGTTGATCATTCACATCATTATGTGGTGGTTCTGCTGGTTTCACCTCATCTTCTTTGACAAATAGTGACTTTAGGTTTTTAAACATTTCGTAATGTATTGATTTTGAGGTATAAAAATATGTCTACCTCCATTAATTCTTCCGCAAAATACGTAAAATTGATTTAAATGACCAAAGGTAAAATAGAATACTAAAAACCATAATATCAAATAGAAGACTGTTATTTTCACAGCATCAAACAACAAATCCTCTGATTAAACCTTTTTTGTACTATGCACAGAATCATTCACTTTATAGTAGTCATCTCATTTCTAAGTATTTGTGCTTTCTCTTTGCATTCCTGCAAAGATGATGATCAAGGAAATGGCAATTGCGCATTGCAAGTAGAGGCACTCTTACCATTAGAGGAGCAGGTGTACGCTTCAGGGGAGCAAATCCCACTAAATATTGAGTTTAGCGCTTGTAGCCCTATACAATCTTACCTTGTAAGTGTTAGAAATAAAAAGACCAATCGCCTAGTATTCATCCTTAGTGAATTTGCGAATGAAAGCATAATCGAAGTAGATACCAGCGTTATACTGGAAGTAAACGAGCTATCTGAAATGGATATTGAAGTGCGAGCAGAGGATAGTGAAGGCAATCAAATAGAAGAAGTTGCACAAAGTTTTGATTTGACGCCTCCTAGAGGTAATGTCATGAGCCTGAGATTCAACCTTTTTTATGAAGGTGAACGCTTATTGATGAATCAAGATTATACTTATCCGACTGGGGAAACCTTTGAATTTTCTCGTTTTGACATGTATATGTCTGATTTGAGTTTACAAAACATTGATGGATCAGAGATCCTACTTAGCGATTTGGACTATCTGATTATGACAGATGCATATAGAGATGTAGATAGCGCTCAAGAAGGGTTTGTTTATAAGACTGCAGGAATTCCTGCAGGAAATTTCGAGAGTGTTAAATTTAATATTGGCATACCTCCCGACTTGAATGAGACTACGCCTAGCAGCTATCCAGTCAGCCATCCACTTGGCAGAGCCGGAGATTATTGGAGTGGTTGGGAGTCTTATATATTCGCTAGCATTGAAGGAAGAATCAACGTAGATGTATCTAATCCGGATCTTGAACAAGGAATTGCTTTGCATCTTGGAAGCAATAATGCGTTTCAATCTATAGAGCTAGAAGAGGCTTTTACTTTCAGTGATGAAGAGGGAGAATCACAAGTCATAAATATAGATGTAAATCTCGAAGACTTATTCATCAATGAAAATGGAGATATATACGATATCGTTACAGTACCACAGACACATAGCTTAATCCATATACCGCAGGTAATGGTTTTATCAAATAATTTAAAAAATTCTATTAATAAATAATCAAGTATGAAAAACAGTATTTACTTTTTCCTAGCACTACTTAGTTTGGGTGTAATCCTCATTAGTTGTAACGATGATGAAACAGAGTCGACTGCCATGGTTGCTCCACAAATTGATCTTCAAATGAGAGTCGGTAGCGAAACGCTAACCGCCGGCAACACCTATGACATAAATGGTACTGCACTTCAGGTAAACATTGCCCAATTTTATATAGGGGATATCAGCCTTACTGGCGAGCAGACCTATGCTCCAGATGATTACTTTGTACTCGGAACAGAGCAAAGCAGCGTATCGCTTCCTGCAGTAGAAGTTGGATCTTACGACCTCGCTTTTGGTGTTGGTGTCAATGCTGAGATCAATGCATTATCTGAAGATGATTTCACAACCCGTCCAGCAGGCGATCCATTAGGAATGCAAGAACCATCTATGCACTGGTCATGGGATCTAGGATATAGATTTCTAAGAATTGACGGCATGGTTGATACGGACGCTGATGGAGTGCCAGATCAAGCTGTAGAGTATCATTTAGGTAATGATGCATTTTTTGCGATTTTGAATTCTCAAAATCAAGTAGACATGTCTGAAGAAAACAGCACGATTACATTGCGTTTTGATTTAG
>JALZVN010000139.1 GCA_023299965.1 Saprospiraceae bacterium
CAATAGCCCGAACCACAGTTATGTGATTCGGGCTTTTTTTTGGGCGAGTCCCGAACTCCGCCCACCAAGCTTGCCATCGGGACCAGGTCATCCGTTTGTATTCCACATCTCAGCACAGCATTCATCATAGTCGTTCTTTGTCTCTCCTCGTACCTCGTCGAGCCTACAGACCTCCTTGCTTCATAGCTATCCTGAGACGCTTCATATCACTTCTACCCTTCTCGCAAAGTTTTTTCTCTTAGGGTATCTCTAGTTGATATGATTATTTATTGCAATATGTTAAACCATGGTTGTGAGTTGAAATAAAGGAAAAAAAGAAGACCTTAGCAGATGACTGTTACCATCTAACGCCTAAGCCGTCCTATTAATAGATACCTGACGGTCTTTGTACTAAATGATATGACCATCTCAGGACGTCAAAATGATATGTTTATGTATAAATATTTATTTGTCTTTTGCCTATTCTTATTCCAAGGGGGCCTCATTGCTCAATCTCTATTGGGAATTAGTACTCGCTGGAGTGATGAGTTTACAGAGTGGGACGTCTATACTACCCTTGGAGATCAAAATGTATATTATGAGGGAGAAGAAGAGTTCATAGAAGTAGAGCCCTCAGGCGAGTTATTGATGCGCTGGCAAGCCAATCTAAACTGGGCGGAATGGGATTTTACCGTCGATGATGTCAAAGGCTCTATCCGCCAACTTTGGAAAGACGATCCTACACAATGGGAACTGCGCATCGGTACAGAAGTAGTTACTTGTCGCGCCGCATGGAGAGATGATCTATCAGAATGGAGAATCACGAACAACAGCAAAACACTAGTGTGGAAAAGTAAGTATCGCCAGAGCCTAGTCGAATGGGAACTTAGAGGCGGCAACTACGGCGAATATTACGTGTATGAGACTTTTCAAAATGACCCAAGAGACTGGGTGATAGTAGATGAGTTGGATGACTCGATTCCATTCTCTATGAAAATGGCAATGGCATTCATTAGTATATACCACAATGTAGATAGGCGCTAAGCCAAATAGCCAGCGTATATAATTACTTTCCTGCTTGCCAAACTACTCTTTGTGGAAAAGGAATCTCAATATTGTTTTCATTGAAGGCATCGTTGATGGCAAAGCGTAGGTCACTTTTTATATCCTCAGATATCAAGAGATTTTTAGTCCAAAAGTGAAGCTCCATATCTAAGGACGAATCTCCGAAGTCTACAAATCGTACGAATGGACCAGGTGCCTTCAAGATGTGTATATTTTCGGTAGCAACTGACAATAAGGTTTTCTTGACCAACTTGGTATCACTGCCATAGGCTACACCGATGCTGACACTAAATCGAACTTGTGTAGTCACATGCGACCAGTTGACTACATTTTCTACCGTGAGTTTTGAATTTGGGATAATAACATCGATATTATCTCTAGTGAGAAGTGTGGAGGTACGCAATCCAATCTGAGTAATCGATCCTACTAGATCATCCACTTTGATTATATCTCCAACTTCTATGCTTCTTTCGAAAAGCAAAATCAAACCAGATACTAGATCCATAAAGGTCTGCTGAAGTCCTAGCCCTAAACCAACAAGCAGCGCCGCAGCACCACCCCATAGCACTGTCATCTCTATCCCAAGATTGTCTAGCGCTAATAATGTCGCAATGACAAAGACGACGTACTTTATCAACTGATTGATCGCAAACTGAGAGCCTACATTTACCTTCTCTCTCTGATAGTACCTTCGTAAAAATACTTGGGTTGTGATCCATACTAAAAACCGAGCCACTAACAGGATCAGTACGCCAAAAATAATATTACTAAAGGAGAGATTAAAACCCGCAACTTCCTGCTGATAATCTACTTTAAATATACGGATGGTATAGAGTGCTGCCAGCGTATAGACAATGTACTGAATCGTTTTTCCTAGCTTTTGCTCTTCATGTTCTGGATTATCTTGGTCTGCTAGTTCATTGCGTCTCTCAGCAAATCGGTTTGACAACATGCGTGACAGGGTCCTATCTAGAAGCCTCGCCGCTTGCAAAATGAGTATACCTTCTAACAAAGTCGAAATCCTCAATACAAAATCTCCTTGGGTAAATAGAATATAATCAAACTGTAGAATGATTAGAATAATGATAAGCGGTATAAGTAAGAGAATGGATAATAGTTTTCGACGGATTCTATTTTTTTCCTTCGCTGACATTTCGCTATCCACTGAATAATACCAAGGCAATACCGTTTTGACTACCACTCTGTAAAGAAAGAAAGTAGCTACAAGTGTAACGACGATGCCCAATAGCTGACCGATATTAATAGACCAGTTTCCGATATGGAAAGCAAATTGAAACCACTCTACTTTTTCATTCATGTTGAAGGAGTTGTGTCAAGCACTTTTTCGAATATCTTAAAAGTGAAATTGAATTCGTTTTTATCATCTGCTTCGCGTGGGTCGTTGCTAACTTCATTCCATAATCCCTCTTCCATATCGGGAAAACGGACAACATGATCTTCTTCGGTAAATGCTACAGTAGTATCTACTTCTGTGATATACAATCTATCGATGTACTCCCAAGCCAGTTTGTAAATCTCTGTCCCCCCGATGATGAAACATTCTTCTTCACCATTATCATCCGCTAAGGTGAGTGCTTCTTCCAAGGTGTGAAAAACTAAGCAACCCGTCGCTAGAAAAAATGGATTCCTTGTAAGTATAATGTTAGTCCTTTTGGGGAGTGGTTTGCCAATGGAGTCAAAGCACTTTCTCCCCATGATGATATGATGTTCCATAGTCTTGCGCTTGAAATATCTAAAGTCTGCAGGCAAGTACCAAGGGATATCATTGTTGACTCCGATTACTTTATTTTTGTCCATTGCAACAATGGCTGAAACGAGCATATATTCAATTTTAATTAGCTGCCACTAAATTAGGGATAATCTTATTTATAGTTTAGCATGTTGTTCATATTTTAAAAGCTAAAAAGATTTTTTTGCGAGAGAGGTAGAAGCGATATGATGCGTCTCAGGACCACTATGAAGCAAGGAGTACTGCAGGCTCGAGGAGGTACGAAGAGAGACAAAGTCCGACTATGCTGAATGAGGTGCTGAGATGCGGAATACAAGCGGATGACTCGGTCTTGTGCGCTGATCTGTGGGGCAGGCAAAAAGACTCGCCCTCCTTTTCTGTATTCAATTATTGAGAAACCAATTTCTTTTTTGGCAGCAGATTAGAGCCCAAAATGTAATCTTCCATGTGAAGACGGCTAGCGGTTCGGATTTGATTTTTGATGTATTTTTCGATCATAAGACTGGCTATCGGCGCTGCGAAGGCACCACCATCTCCCGCATTTTCTACATACACCGCTATGGCAATTTGTGGATTATCGCGCGGGGCGAAGGCAAAAAATATGGAGTGATCCTTCCCGTGCGGATTTTGCGCTGTACCTGTCTTGCCGCAAATAGAGATATCTGAAATGTGGCTCCAATTGGCTGTACCTGCTACTGTTACGTTTTGCATCCCATCTATGACCCGCTCAAAGTGAATGGAGTCGATACTCACTTTTTTAGGTATTGTGTAATCATCATCTATCGGTGCTTCATCATTGACAAAATCCTTTACTAAGTGGGGCGAATAATAAGAACCCCGATTGGCAATGATCGCTGCTAAGTTCGCCATCTGTAGTGTCGTGAGCTGTACTTCGCCTTGGCCAATACCCACAGACACAATAGTAGGTGACCTCCAGGTCCGTCCTCCATACAACTTGTCATAGTACTTGGTGGTAGGAATATTGCCACTTTTCTCCGGTTGAAAATCGATGTTCAATGGGCGACCCAAGCCGAATTCATATAAATAGGAATTGAACAAATCCAGCCCTCTATGCGGATTGTGATACCCTTCTTTATCGATGATACTTTTGAAAGCTTCGCAGAAATAAGAGTTGCATGAATATTGTATTGCCTTACCCATATTGTACGCGCTTGGATGGTCGTGGCATCCCAAAAATCTATTCACATTCCAATAAGCACCAGTGCAGGGAACAAATCGGTTGTAATTCCATACTCCTTCTTGCAAAGCAATCAAGCCTACGATAGGCTTGAATAAGGAACCGGGTGGATATTTGGCTGATACGGCTCTATTGAAAAACGGATTGAGCGGATCATCTAATAATTTCTTAAAAAGCGTTCCGCGTTCTCGGCTTATACTCAACTTGTTGGGATCATAAGTCGGGGCGGATATCATCGTTAATATCTCTCCTGAAGAAGGCTCAATGGCCACGATAGATCCAATCTTGTTGATCATCAGTTCTTCTCCATATTTTTGCAATTTGGAGTCGATTGATATTTTCAAATCCTTACCCGAAGTGGCGCTCTGGTTTAGATTGCCATCTTTGTAGTCTCCCACTATACGACCGACATTATCTTTGAGCTGATACTTGAGTCCTTTCTTCCCCCTCAGTTCATTTTCATAATATGCTTCCAAACCATCTTTACCAATGTAATCTCCAGGGGCGTAGACTTTATTTTTTTGAATTTGGCTAGCCGTAACTTCACTAATATACCCCAAGGTATGAGAAGCTATTGAATCTGTATATCCACGAATATTTCTCTTTTGCACAAAGAACCCTGGGAACTCATGCAAACTTTCTTGCAGTCTACCATAAGAGGTAGCAGATAGCCTGCGCATAAAAGAAAAGGGAACAGATCTAGAGTATCGCCGACCCCATTTTTTGTTGATTCTTTTATTGTATTCTTTTATCTCTATATTTAAGATATCACAAAAAGAAGTGGTATCCATCTCGCTATCTAAAAGATTATGGGTAACCATGAGTTCGTAGATAGGTTGATTATATGTCATCAACTCTTGGTTGCGATCATACACTAGTCCTCTAGATGGATAGAGTACATACTTATTGATCGCCGCAGTCTGAGCTTTGTCTCTATAACTACTGTCCAGCAATTGCAACTGAGCTGTCTTGCCCAATAACACTCCTGCTCCTAATAAAAAAAGGATCCTAATAATATACTGTCTATTGTTATTAGTATTTGCCAATTACTTTGGATTGAAAATGAACTGGTATAAGATAACTAAAAAATAAGACACTATAAAACTTCCTAGTGTCTTTAATAATATCTGACCTATGTAGACGAATGTAAATGCTTCTACAGCGAAGTAAAAAAATAAATGAGCCAACAACATAACAGCACTATAGGAGGCAAACCAAACAAAGCCATAATGCGAAATAGCAGGGCTATGAAGTATATCATATTCTCCTTGTGGTTTTATAAGATTGAGCACTGTAGGTCTGATGAAGGCGGTAAAGACACATGCGCTGGCGTGTACTCCAGGTGAGCTATAAAATAGATCTAACACTATCCCAAAGACAAAGCCTAATAAGATTATCGTATTTTTTGAATATCTAAACGGTAAAATCAGAAGGAAAACTGGATAAAGCATGGCATGGAAATAAATACCATATTCCCAAGCAAGAGACACCTGCTTGAAAATGGCTACCTGCAATAAAATCAGCAGGCAAAAACGCACAATATTTCTTGAAATGGTATTATTCATTTTTATTCGCCTCTTCTATTTCTTTTTGCTCTTGCGAAAGCAAATTATCTATAACGTATACGTATTTCAAATTGCTAATATCATTATTCAGTTTGACCTCAACAGCATAAGAGTCGTCTCCTTGATCAAGCCAAAAAGTATCTATTATCCCTATGGTAATATTGGGCGGAAACTTAGTAGAATATCCACTTGTGACAATGGTGTCTCCTATCGCAATATTAGCGTGTCGGGATATATCTGTCAAATCTAGAACAGTAGGATCATTACTTGTCCAATGCATAGAACCAAAGTATCCTTTGTTTTTTACCGCTGCACTAATCCTTACATTTCGATGTAAAATGGATAGCACGATTGCAAAATTTTTATTCACCTCCTTGACAATACCAACTACTCCGTTAGCGTCCACCACACCCATACGATGGCTGATCCCAGCATTTGATCCTTTGTTGAGGGTAATTTTATTATTATTTAGGTTGATAGAATTGTTGATCACTTTAGACGTAATATAGGAATATTGTAATGCGCTATCTTGATTGACAAGAGAGTCTCTTCTAGCCAACTCGTTTACCTCTGTGTTGTAAAGCAACTTCCGCAGTCTTGCATTCTCATAAGCAAGAGAATCAGAAATAGTACTTAACTGAAAATACTGTTTGAAATTATTCACCCCTCCGTAAACATTGCCAGAGAAAATATTGGCAGAATTGATAAATATCTCATTCTGAGCAGCATTATACTTTGCTACTAGTCCAAGACATATCAACTCTAAGAAGATAAAAAGGAAAATATTGCCATACTTGACAAAAAGCAATATTAGATTTCGCATAACTAGGAGATATTATACCATTTTCTACTTGAGTATACCCTACGATAAATAGTTCAAACAGAAATTACCTTAAACACTATTTCTATCAATAAGAAAGGAGAACCTGTCTGTATTTTTAAGCGCTATGCCTGTACCTCTAACCACAGCCTTAAGTGGGTCTTCGGCTACATGAACCTTCAATTTGGTTTTAGAAGCAATTCTCTTATCGAGACCGCGCAGCAGCGCCCCTCCACCAGTCAAATATAGACCTGTTTTGTATATATCAGAAGCCAATTCGGGAGGCGTCATTTCAAGTGCTTTGAGTATCGCTTCTTCTATCTTGGCGATAGATTTATCTAGTGATTCTGCAATTTCCTTATAATTGATCACGATTTGCATAGGTATACCCGTCATCAAATCTCGTCCATTAACGGCATAATCTTCAGGTGGATTCTCTAATTCAATCAGGGCGGAGCCTGCATTGATTTTTATTTGCTCAGCGGTACGTTCTCCTATTAGGATGTTATGCTGACGCTTCATGTAGTCCATGATATCTTCCGTAAATTCGTCTCCAGCGGTTCTAATAGACTGGTCACATACTATCCCAGATAGAGCAATAACCGCAATCTCTGTAGTACCTCCTCCTATATCAATAACCATGTTGCCAATTGGTTCTTCTACATCTAAACCTATCCCAAGCGCAGCAGCCATTGGTTCGTAAATCAGATAAGTTTCTTTTGAATCTACGTGATCCGCTGATTCAAAAACAGCTCTTTTTTCTACTTCCGTAATACCAGAAGGAATACAGATTACCATTTTCATGTGGGTAAAGAATTTCTTCTTGCTCCCGATCATTTTGATCATCCCCTCAATCATGCTCTCTGCAGCTGTAAAATCTGCAATCACTCCATCCTTTAGTGGACGGACTGTTTTTATGTTTTCGTGGGTTTTTTCATGCATTTGCATGGCTTTATTCCCCACAGCTATAGTTTCACCCGTGCGCCTATTGATGGCTACGATTGAAGGTTCATCGATAACAATTTTGCCATCTTCAATGATTAGGGTATTTGCAGTTCCCAAATCGATTGCCACCTCCTGGGTAAAAAAATTAAATAATTTCATTTATAGTTATAAAGATAAAAGCCAAAAAAAAGATAAACGTCGACAACTGGACAGCTTTAAGCACAAAAGAAACTAAAATTTAGGACAATTCATTAAGATTATACCTACATATATTAGTCTAATTGTTAAGTCCTCCAGAGACAACTTCCCACATGCTTTCTCGGTTTAGGTATTTTATTGCTAAAGTACGCAATTCTTCAGGCTCAATGGTCTGAATCTTATAGATTAATTGATTGAAACTGCCAAAAGGTAATTCATTTATTAGAAAGGCTTTGACTACTTCAGAAGAATTCATCGGTCCATCTATCATTGTCAGTAGATTTCCCATCAAATAGTTTCTAACCATCTCTAACTCAATACTATCAACAAGATCTGTTTTTAAACGTTCCATCTCGCTATAGATTTCTTTGATCGTTTGCTCCGCATACTTATTATCCACTTCAGTACCAATATAGAAATAGCCGTCATGCAGCATTGTATCCAATGAAGAGAAGATATTATAAGTATATCCTTTTTGTTCTCGAATGTTCATCATCAGTCTACTTCCGAAGTATCCTCCCAGTATCGTGTTCAAAACGTAAAAGCCATTGTAATCTTCATGGGATCGATTAAACATACGCTTTCCTATCCTAATGGAGGTCTGTACTGCGCCTGGCACAAAGTCATCCAAGCGACATGGAGCTTTTGACTTTAAGTTGAGCGTAGGAGTGGGCACTTTTCCAACCGGTAGTATTGCACTCATTTTCTCATCTATCAACCGAATCGTTTTCTCATTTACTTTTCCACTGGCCATCAAGGTGCAATTATTAGCATTGTAGAGCCTTGCAAAGTGGCTTATTAGGTCTTGTCTATTGGTCGAATTGATGAGCTCAATCTCACTATTATAGCCATATGGGTGATCCGATCCAAAGATAGATTCCGTCACTTGACGATACGCCCTCACATCACATTTTGAGTTATTGAATTTTAATTTTTGAATGGTATTTTGCTTGAAGAGATTCAGCTCTTCTTCCTTAAAAATGGGTTCCGAGAGCACCTCCCCCAAAAGATCTAGCATCTTGGGAAAATGTTTGCCCAAACTGTACAAAATGAGGCTAGAAGTATCTAAATCGACTGGACTTGCCAAAGTAGCGCCATGAAAATCTAAAGTTTCTGCAATTTGCTTTGCAGAATGATTTTTGGTGCCCTCAAGCAGCAGCTTAGAAGTGGCTCTAGAAACCAGCTTTTTCTCTTCGTAGGGTCTCCCTGCTTTGAAGAAAACATCAAGCTTTATAATGTCTTGAACACCAGTGTTTAATATCCACAACGGGGTCCCATTCGACAAAATATGCCGAACTGGTTGTGGAAAATCTATCTTCTCTATTTTGGATATATGAGGTGCTTGGGTTCTGTCTGGCATCTTTTTTAATAATATGTAGCCTTATTTTAGTAACTATTTCTTATTTGCAAGGGTATTTAGATAGCAAAGGCATGCAAAAATGCTATTTTTGTACTAAATAATTTAATTTCGAACCTATGACTTTTAGCGTTTCTTCAACAGAATTACTTAAAAAATTGCAGTTAGCTGCCGGAGCGATCTCCAATAATGTCGTGATGCCTATCTTGGAGGACTATCACTTTACGCTTAACGGCAATACATTGATTGTAAAAGCTTCAGATTTGGAAACGACTATTATCACTCAAGTCGAGGTAAATGGAGCTGAAGATGGCGAAATAGCGGTTCCTGCCAAAATTTTGACAGAAACACTTAAATCTTTACCTCAGCAACCTATCACCTTTCGAGCGGATATGGACGCTTTTGGTATTGAAATTACTTCCTCTACTGGTAAATACAAAATGGCTGGTGAGGACGCGAGTGATTTTCCAAAAACGCCAGAGGCAAATGAAACGGATGAAATAACAATACCCGCAAAGGCGATCGTGAACGGGATATCTAAGACTATATTTGCTACAAGTAATGATGAACTTAGACCTGCCATGTCAGGTGTCCTCTTTCAAATTGATTTTGACAAAATCACCATGGTCGCTACGGATGCCCACAAATTGGTGAAATATACCTACACAGATATTAAGAGTGAAATAGTCACTCAATTTATCGTACCAAAGAAAGTATTAACGCAGCTCAAAAATAGCTTATCAAGCAACGACGACTTGAAGATTGCCTTCAATAAGTCTAATGCATTTTTTATAAGCGACAATGTGCAAATGATATGTAGATTGATTGACAGCCGTTATCCTGATTATAATGCGGTTATCCCAGTCGAGAATCCAAACAACATGACAGTGAATCGTGGAGATCTGCACAGCAGTCTTAAGCGTATCGCGTTTTATGCAAATCAGACAACTAATCAAGTAACTTTTACTATTTCGGATGGTAGCTTGACTATCAACGCGCAAGATCGAGACTTTTCTAATGAGGCGACGGAGCAATTGACATGCGTCTATGAGGGGGAGCCTTTACAAATCAGTTTCAATGCTAAGTTCCTTGCTGAGATGTTGAATGTCCTGACGGGAGATGAGATCAGTATGGAAATGTCTACTCCAAACAGAGCTGGCATCTTAAAACCAGGAGAGACTTCAGAAAATGAAGAAATCCTAATGCTCGTTATGCCAGTCATGCTAAGTGTAAGTGCGTGAAAAAATTAAGCTTCTTCTTATTTCTGCTCATTTTAGCATCGTGCGCTTCTGAGACAAAAGAGAGCAAACTAAACACGCCTATGGGCGTGGCTCGCACCTGGTTGGAGAATTACTACTATCACAATGACTATGATCTAGCCAAGAGTTATAGCACTGCACAAACTGCAGCTATGATTGACACTATCAAGGCTATGATATTTCCAGATCAGGAAAATATGGAAAAGGTCATCTTTGAAATAAAAAATGTACAATGCAGGCAAAAAAAAGGAGCTAAAAAAGCAAATTGTACTTGTAAGTATATTGAAGGTGGCGAGCCATTTACAGAAGAACTCCATCTAGTAAAAGAAAATGGACAATGGCTAGTGGATGTAGTCATGGAAACAGATAATGAGCTTCTCCAGGATGATGAAATCGAGAAGATGAGCGATGATTTTGGAAAATCTCTAGATAAGCTTTTAGATCAATAAAATGAAAATTGGGTTATTCTTTGGATCTTTTAATCCGATCCACGTAGGACATTTAATTATAGCCAATTTCATGGCTTCACAAACGGACTTGGATGAAATCTGGATCGTAGTCACGCCTCAAAACCC
>JALZVN010000140.1 GCA_023299965.1 Saprospiraceae bacterium
CAATTAGCAACAAATGACTAAAATCGCAAATATGACTTTTAGCTTTTTTGATAATATTGTGCTAAACAACTATCGGACTTTAGCAGTACTGTGTGAATACAATAATCGGAAGCCCTTTTAATAGATGTTAAAATAGCCACCTAATACTCATGAAATCTAATTTGTCCGTGCTATGATTATCCAGAATCATGTTCTTAAGATTATAATCTGTTAGCAAGCAACGCTAATTCACGACCACCCTAACACCATTTGAAATTCAAAATGACGCATATATTTTGATACAAACAATCCAGTCCCCAACACTCCTTTTACGTCTGACATTTTTATTTCTTGGCTATATAACTCTCCTAACACTCCTCTTACATATCAAACCAAACTCCACCGAATCCATCTCCTCAAAAAATTCCGACAGCGTAAACCTAGTTCTTTATAGAAAAAGAAACCATGCTGAGAAAATTACAAATGAGTAAAATATATTAACATATAAAAGATTATCTATATTTGAAATATTACCTTATATTTAGGAATACAAAACGCTAAACATGAAGAAACAACCTGAAAATCGAGTATATAATTTCCCTGATGCAGACCTTTATGTGCAGTGTATGGAGCGTTTACAGTATGCAAAGCGTGATCTCAACGGGTTTATAGAATATGGATACGGCAAGGACAAGATAGAAAGTCTTTACGCACGCTGTGAACGATTTAAAGAGCTCCCAAATGACGATGAAGCAGTGGGAGACCAAATGATCGTAACACAAAAAAAATACGATGCTGCCGATAAGCTGCGTACCGCAATCCGTAGTCTCATGACTCGTATCGCCGTCAAATACCATAATAAAAGTGGCCGATATAGAAAATTTGGGACGGCAAAACTTGGGGACATGACAGACGCCCAATTGTTATTCTGTGGCAGACGTGTAGTACGTGTTGCAAGACAACAATTAGATTTCTTAGCAGAAGTAGGGATCAACGAAAAAGTGATTTCAAGAGTAGTAGACGCACATCAAGCATTTGAGAATGCTATGCATATCCAACATGATAGAGTATCCGAAAGAGATATTTCCGTAGAACGCAGAGTTGAACTAGGAAATAAGATATACCAAGAGCTGACTGTTTTGTGTAACATAGGAAAGGATATCTGGAAAGAAAAGGATAAAAAGCATTACGAAAACTATGTTATTTATGAATCTAATCATGCTGCCAAAAAAGCGCGAAAAGAGACCAAAGAAAGCAACGAAATTGAAAGCCTTGGCTCCTATACTGGTTAATATAGATTCAATCTCGTTTTAGTAAACACCTTGTTATAAACGTATTCATATTGTTAGGTGACGGAAGGTCAGTGTTGCAAACTCTTCTAACATTGAACTTACGAGTAAGACATATAGACGTAAAATAACACATTATTAGTTTTTCACTTACATAAAAATAACAAGCTCACTCCTCTATCCTTTAGGTAAATTCCACATAAGATTATAAGCATTTGAAAGGTCTGAAAAGCCCTATTTTGGCAAGAATTTTTCATCATAGTGTCATTGTACGGATACTGCATCCACTAAGCAACTTGATATGATACTGAATGACAATGAAGATAAAGCTGGGCTTTATTACAAGATTAAAGATTTAAAAGTATTTGGTTCAAAAGAGAATCTTTTTCATAATCAAAAGAAATATCGCGTCGTCTACGATGAGCATGAAGCGAGATATCTCTATTGTGAATTATCATTCTACAATAAACTATTTGATGAATCCGATTGGGAAGCGACGCTAAGCTTCGTTTGCACGAACAAAGATACCAATGAGAAACTTTGTTCTCTAGACAAAAAAGTCAAAATCAGTAAAGACAAAAATATCTTTTATGTCAGAGAAGGTTGGGGAACTCCTGAACCAGGCTGGTGGAAAAGAGGGAGATATAGCTGGGAAGTGCTTTTGAATAAAACCAAGATCGGAGATATCAATTTCTATATCGTAGATGGAGGTTTTGTACTTCCAGATCAAAACAAATATTTCGATACCAAGTCTATCAAACTTTTTGAAAGTGCTAGAGATGGTTTAGCCATTGATAAAAGACTTTATCTTAAAGGATTCTCTGCTCCTAACACTAGATACATCAATATCGAATTGTGCTTGGAAAATTTATACACACATGAATATTTCCCTTTAGAGTTGCATTTCAATTTCTATAACGAAGCTGGACAGCATAAGGCCTTCATGTCTTACTTCAGGGAGATAAAACAGCACCGTGGAGAAATCATCCTAGATACGGGATATGGCTCAGATAATATCGGATATTGGTATCGGGACAATTATACCCTTGAAGTGGTGTTTATGGATCAAGTCATAGCTGTAGTGCCATTTGAAGTAGGTGACTCAGAGGAACCATCTTTAGGTTCTCTTAATTTCAATACCGTAAGGACATTGAAGGCGCCAAAAGCAACTGATAAAGAAAAGGCACCAACCTTCGATGAAGCAAAAGTAGAGCTAGATCAACTGATTGGTCTACGTACCGTAAAAGCTCAAATCAACGAACTTTCAACGTATCTGAAGTTTCTAAAAATCAGAAAAGACAAAGGTTTAGAAGGAGATCAGCAATTCAATCTGCACAGCATATTCAAAGGAAATCCTGGTACAGGTAAAACAACCGTTGCGCACCTTTTAGGAAAAATATATAACTCCTTAGGATTGCTATCTCACGGAAAAGTATTCGAAGTAGGTAGAGCTGACTTAGTTGGTGAATTCATTGGTCAAACGGCACCAAAAGTAAAAAAGGCAATTGAAAAAGCAAGAGGAGGAATTCTCTTTGTAGATGAAGCATATTCCTTAACCAATAGAGGCAACGACGGAAAAGATTTTGGTAGAGAAGTAATAGAAGTACTTCTCAAAGAAATGTCAGATGGCGAAGGAGATATTGCTATCATCTGTGCTGGATATCCAAAAGAAATGCAAAACTTCTTGGACAGTAATCCAGGGCTGAACTCTAGAATAAAACATATCATCAGCTTCCCTGATTATACGCCAGATGAACTCATGGAAATCTCAGATTTTACTGCTGAAAAGCGTGGAGTAGTCATAGATGTGGAAGCTAAAAAATATATCAATAAACGAATCTTTGAAATCTATAGAAATAGAGATGATCAATTTGGAAACGCACGATTTATCAATGGGTTAATTGAAGAAGGAAAGCAAAATATGGCGCTCCGTATCATGGCCAACAACATCGATATCGATGCATTGGGGGAATCAGAAATTTCAACTTTGTTGACCAAAGATATGGAGAAGTTTTTCGATCAGAACTCCATGAACTATGTAGAAATGCCAATTGATGAAGAACTCTTACAATCTTCTTTATCACAACTACACGACTTAGTTGGATTATCACAACTAAAGCAGGAAGTGGATGAAATGGTAAAGCTAGTTCGCTACTACAAAGATATTGGTCGAGACGTAAGAAGAGCCTTTTCAATACACACTGTATTTAAAGGAAATCCAGGTACAGGTAAGACGACTGTCGCTCGTATACTTGTCCAATTATACAAGGCATTAGGTATCCTTGAGAGAGGTCATCTCATCGAATGTGATAGAAAGTCATTGGTCGCAGGATATGTAGGTCAGACCGCAATTAAGACCAGCGAGTTGATTGACAAAGCGATGGGTGGAGGATTATTCATTGACGAAGCCTACTCCTTAGTAAAAGGAGGCAACTCAGACTTTGGTAGAGAAGCCATCGAAACGCTATTGAAGAAGATGGAGGATCACAGAGGAGAGCTCATGGTAATCGTAGCTGGATATCCAGTAGAGATGACTACTTTCATTGAAGCAAACCCAGGCCTGATGTCTCGTTTCGATAAGCAATTTACATTCAAGGATTACAGCGCAGAAGAATTATTACTCATTGCTAAGATGATGCTCGACAAAGAAGAATTGAGATTAGACGAAGAAGCAGAAAAGCATCTTATACTATACATTGACAAACTGATTGACGGTAAGCATAAGTACTTTGGTAATGCGCGTACGATGCGTAAGATCATCAATGAAGCTATAAAGAGACAAAATTTAAGAATGGCAGATGTCCCTAACGAAAACAGAGACTGGATGCTGATTCATACTATAAAAAGAGAAGACGTTGAAGGATTCCAACTGATGGAAACAGAAAATGCTGCAAGACGCGGTATTGGATTCAACTAAGAAAATAAATTATCAACCGAAGCTAGATAAAACGGCAATCTAGCAGAA
>JALZVN010000141.1 GCA_023299965.1 Saprospiraceae bacterium
AATCAAGGTCATCGCTTAAAATATGAAAGGAAATGTGTAGTAGTTACTCTTTCAGTCCTCTACCCTGCTTAGTTATAAGCCCTTCTTTGTCTAACTTCTTCATGAGTCGATCTAAGATCCCATTTATAAAGTCTTTGCTTTTATCTGTAGAATATAGTTTGGCAATTTCTACGTATTCATTGAGTGTCACCTTGGTAGGTATGGATGGAAAGTCAGTAAGTTCAGCAATAGCCATTTTGAGTAAAATCATATCTATGATAGCGACTCTATCTGCATCCCAGTTCTTAAGATTGGGTTTGATGATATCTAATAGTTCTTGATCCTTGTTGAGCACCATATCAAGCAAGGTATATCCAAACTCCTTAGTCGTCTCCTGATTTGGTCTGAATTGCTTATAGGTCTTTTCTTCTAGCGGAAGCGCCTTAATGGTTCGCTTTACGGCTCCGACAACAAGCGATTTGTCATCTTCCCAATTGCAAAAACGATCATCTACTAGATCTTCAAATATTTCGTTCCCTAGGCAATATTTGTAGAGTGCCAATAAAACCGCCTTATCATCCTCTGCTTTAGTATCCTGGTTATCCTGATAAGATTTATATTCTTTGGTTTTGGTAAATTCTGAATACACTGATTTGACAGTACTTTCATCAATATCCAACTTCACTTCATTGGCTGCCAATTCCAACTTGAACGAGTCGCTACCAGTGATACTAGTCGTCAGTTCATTGATGGCTAATTTTGGAAGGAAATTTACATCTTCCTCTGACGGGAGTAACTTAGTGACCCTGTTCTCTTTATCCTTCTTGGCGAAGTTAGAAATCTCAGCAGTGGTAGCTAAATTGAAAAGGTATAGGCTATAAGAGCATTGTATTTGAGTATCATACATCTCAAGCACCTCAGAAGAATTGAGTGCTTTATCATTAGTACTAGCGTAAAGTAACTGCATAATCTTAATGCGAATGTTTCTACGGCTCAACATATTTCAAAACTCTTTTGTGTTCGGATTACAAATATACATGGCAAAGAAAAACTAATTTTATTAGAAACTCAATATTATCAGTTTTTCTTTTCAATAATGTGTCCGATACCTCTCTTTAGAGGGTAGCTTTGGGCAAAAACACCCTTTTAATATGGTCAAAACTAAAGAAGCCTAAACCCTACAAATGCGCAGCCTTGATGGCTTCAAATTCTGGAAGCTTTTTATAATGCCACTTTTGCAAAATCTTTCCATTATGAATTAATAAGATACCTGGATTAGATCTTACGATGGTCTTTAATAAGATATCATCTGCTGTATACATTGGAAAATCTGCCCCCGCAGCAGAAAGAAAGGAGTTGACCATTTCTTCTGACGTATATGCTGTAATCGCATATGTGCGAATACCTTCCGCTTTAGCCTTATTAGCTAAAGGAACTACCTTGTCCTCATAAGCATCCAATTGAACGGTATTCCATATGTATTTGTCCTTAGTCACTTGCCTAGGAGTAACACTGACTACACGATTTATCACTTCATTATCTATGGTATCTACCGCAAATAATGTGTCGTTGACCATCATCGTTTCTTGCTCCAAATCATGGTATAGTTTGTAGCTGACAATCATAAAGGAAGTTCCCTCATGCTGAAGGATGTCCTCTGTGACATTATTACCTTGGGTATCGCTCACCTCAAACTCAGAAATCTTTGTTGATTTTACGGCAGGATCTCCGAGTTCTTGATTTATTTCCCATTGTTCTTTAGGATAGTTCTTGTAGTTTCCATCAGCTAAATAAGCGTCGTAGGACAGGCTCACTACTTCTCCACTCCCTTTGTTGATCATTTTATAAGTGATAGGTCTCTCCTCTTCCGCTTTCTCTTCTGCCATCTTTCTAGCGTTGATATCTACTCCATTGGCGAAAGGTCTAAAATCTACCTTAGGTATATCCCAAACATAGTTGGAGATACAGTACAATAAGAATACAGCAGTAGATATACCTATAATCCCCCATCGTATACCTGGGCTAAATAACTGATGTGAACGCCTATAACCAAATAACATAATGAAGGCTGGAATCATCAAGAACAAATCCTTGTAAAACGAGACTCTAGGCTTAAGTACTAAAAAATCTCCAAAACAACCACAGTCTGTTACTTTTTGATTATTGCTATCAAAAGGAACCCATTTTCCAAATTTGAAAAAGTGCATCGGGATATCCGCTGTTTTGGTCCAACCATCGGCAATCAAGTTCTTGCCCTCATCTTCTAATACCTCTTTAGTAATGCCTTGTTTTTCCATTTGGACATAATCTTGCCCAGGGACATATCCTGTCAAATAAGTAAAGCCTGTCAACACCGTAAACATGATAACCGTCAAAAAGAAAGTTAGTGCTGTCCAAAATCGACTAAAACCAATAATCAAGGCTACCCCAAGAACCAACTCCAAAACAATCATTCCCACAGAAAATCCAGTACTAAAACTAGCTAACCACGGAAATATACTTGCAAAGGTATCCATCCCCATTCTTGCGAATTGATCATTGAACTCCGCAAAGTATTGATCCATCTTGTACGCAGTACCCAGTGGATCTACGGCCTTCACAATACCTGAAAACAGAAAGAAGAAGCCAGTAAAGTTCTGAACAAAAGAAAGTAACCAACTTTTTCGTTTTTTCAATAATTCTACAATTCCTGTCAGTATAAAACTGACAACAACACACATGATAATTACTTTAGTAAGGGTCATATTATATGATTATGATTGCTTATTTTCTGATAGTTTTATTAGGGCAAACATCGCGTAATTGATGATGTCTCTATAACTCCCTTCTGGTCCTTCGGATATTAATGTTTGTCCGTTATTATCTTCTATTTGTTTCAACCTCAAGATTTTCATCAAGATAAGATCGGTCAAGGAGCTGATACGCATATCTCTCCAAGCTTCTCCATAGTCATGATTTTTGGCCATCATGAGGTCTTTGGTTTTAGCTATTTGATTTTGGTAAAGGCTCTTGACTAAGCCAGGTTCTATCTCCATCTTTTGAGAATCTCCCAGCTCTATCTGTATCAATGCCATCGCACTATAATTGATCAAACCAATATACTCTGGTTCAACACCTTCTTCAATTTTTTGTTCCGCATTCGTTTCTAGACTTCTGATTCTCTTGGCTTTGATAAAAAGCTGATCAGTAAGCGAGGATGTTCTCAGAATTCGCCATGCAGTCCCATAATCTTGCGTTTTTTGTACAAAAACGGACTCACAAATAGCTGCAGCGTCTTGATATTGTTGTTCTGTTCGATTCACTCCCTATTATTTGTTGCAAATATACATTTAACGCGCGTTATAATACAAAGGAAGCGAATTGTCTTTAGGAATGCTCCCAATGAATTGTTAATGGACGCAAAGGAATGATGAATTATGAACGTAATCGATTGATGTGATATGAATTATGAGCGTCAAACTGGCTGTTTTGGATGATGCGATATGGACTCCAAGGGCTCCATTGAGAAAAATGTATGCGAGGTGCTTGAGCCCTTTTTTTACGGACAAGCGATGAGAAAGGGTGTGTCCGGAGGACCAGACGCCTACACCGCAGCCTGGGCAGATGTGGGTGGGTGTAGGTGGCCGAGCGAATAGCGAGCCCTGTATCGTAGCGACCACTAGCGCAAAAAAAAAGCCCACTTCAGTAAGAGGGCTTTTTTTTTGCGCTAGTGGATGGCCTCTAAAGACCTATCTATTCGTTTACTCTTTGAACGGATTTACGCCCATGTTTTCCCAGCAAAAGGCATATATATCGGACTGTAGATCTATCACTTGGGAGGTAGACACAGAGCCGTGACCTGCCTTGGTTTGTACACGGATGAGCACAGGATTTTCACCTTTATGCATCTCTTGTAAAGTAGCGGCAAACTTGAAGGAATGCGCAGGTACCACACGATCATCATGGTCTCCAGTAGTCACCATAGTTGCTGGATAGTGCGTCCCTGATGTGAGGGCATGCACAGGAGAATAATTACGTAAATATTCGAACATCTCTGGGCTATCATCTGCTGTACCATAGTCTGCTGCCCAGCCTGCGCCAGAAGTAAATTTGTGGTATTTCAGCATATCCATCACCCCTACCGCCGGTAATGCTACCTTCGCGATATCTGGCTCCTGACATATGGTAGCACCTACCAATAAACCTCCATTTGAAGCTCCAGCTATCGCTAGATAATCACTAGAAGTATAGTTGTTTGTCTTTAAGTATTCTGCTGCTGCGATAAAATCATCAAATACGTTTTGCTTATTCATCTTGGTCCCTGCTAGGTGCCACTTTTCGCCATACTCTCCCCCTCCTCTAAGGTTTGGCTGAGCATAAATACCTCCATTTTCTAACCACACTAAACGAGCAGCGCTGAAGCGAGGCGTCAAGCTCACGTTAAATCCTCCATAGGCATACAGATAAGTTGGGTTCTTGCCATTCATCTCCAATCCTCTTTTGTGGGTGATGAACATCGGCACTTTAGTCCCATCCTTGCTGGTATAGAATACCTGCTTCGTCTCAAACATATCTGGATCAAAATCTATATCCGTTTTTCTATACAGCTTGGACTCCCCAGAAGCGATATCATACTTGAAAATAGTCGATGGGTAGGTGAATGAAGTAAATGAATAATAAAAATCTTTGTCTTCTCTCTTAGCTCCAAATCCACTGGCAGACCCAATACCTGGAAGCGAGATTTCGCGCTCTAGTGTACCAGCCATATCATACTGCTTGACCTGTGTTTTTGCATCTACCAGATAGCTGGCAAAAATCTTCCCACCACCTGTATTCGCACTCAAGACATTCTCCGTCTCAGGGATCAGATCTGTCCAGTTTGCCTTAGTAGGTGTCTTTGCATCTGTAGTCACTACTCTATAATTTGGCGCATCTACATTCGTTGAAAAGTAGAACTTTGACCCAATATTGTCTACATAGCCTGTGCGGCTAAAGTAATCCCCTTCCACAAGCAAAAATTCACTATTCGCCGCTTTGAGGTCCTTTATGTACAGTTGATTTCCGGACGTATTTTGTGCTGCAGAAACGACCAAGTAGTTTTGATCTTCCGTAACAAAACCACCTACATATCTATTGGGCTGAGTCTCCCCACCAAATATCAATTGATCATCAGTCTGAGGGGTACCCAGTTTATGGTAGTACAACTTGTGCACTTGCGTCTTGGCGCTCAACGCACTTTTATCTTTGATTTTATCATAGCTACTGTAGTAATATCCTTCGTTGCCTTTCCAAGACAATCCACTAAATTTCACATCCTTTATTGTGTCTCCAATCATCTTGCCGTCTTCCGTATTCATCACCATGATCTTACGCCAATCCGAACCGCCTTCGGTGATCATATACGCCAACATAGAACCGTCTTCTGTGAAGAACATCCCTCTCAGTCCAGTGGTCCCATCCTTGGAGAAAGTATTAGGATCCATAAAGACAGTAGCCTCCATGTCTGGCTTGTCAATCGGTGTACGATATACGACACTATGATCTTGCAGGCCATCATTCTTATAGAAGTATTCATATTTGCCCTCTTTGAAAGGTGCTGAGATGCGTTCATAATCTAAGAGATTTTTCAATCTATCTTTGATATTGTTTTTAAATGAAATCTTATCTAGAAACCCAAAGGTCACCTCATTTTGAGCCTTCACCCAATCCGCCGTTTCATCAGAGCGGTCATCCTCTAACCAACGATATGGGTCAGGCACATCCACTCCATGATAAGTATCTACGTGATCCATTTTTTTGGTCGTAGGATAAACTATATCTGCCATCTTTTTTTCCATTCCACTTTTTGACATTAAATCTTTATTTTTTTCTTGCATCATATCATTAGCCGTCTTGACCACTTCTTGCTTTGCCTTACAAGCAAACATCAGCGGAATACTTACTAAAGCAATCCAGATAAAATTTTTCATAATTCAGGTTATTTGTCGCGCAATATTGCGAATGAAGAATATAATATATACTCATTGTCAATTATATACCTATATCTCTAATTTACGTGTGTAAGATAGGATAAAAATGTCTATTCGGATAACCAATAGATGGACTATTTGGGACCATGCCGATGAAAAATCGGCACCGCGCTATGCGTCACTCCACGTTCGTTTCGGTGCTGCGCACTGCCATCTAAGGATGGCCTGACTCCTATCGCTTGTTCGGGTATTTACTTTCTGACAAAGAATATTCTCCTGTGCTGGTCATTTTATCGTACCGGACTAGTAGTAATCTTTCACTGCTACTAGATAGTCTTTTTAGACTAAAGCAGAACGTTGAAAGTTAGAAGGTCGCTTTAGCCCTAGTGAGAATATATAAGGTAAGCTTCTATTCGCATTTTAAAATCACATTAGCTACATTTGGATGTGTTTAGAATTTACATTTGTTTAGTAATAGCTCTATTTTGCCTCAAAGTCGAGGCACAAAACTACGTCAGCGCTGCTCCATGGGACAATGCCTTGAGCTACAACCCCTCCATAGTAGGTCTCACCACAGATGAGTCATTTCAGATGAATATATTTTCTAGAAGGTCTACTAGAATAGATTTCGCAACTATTTCAGGTGTCCCTATAAGAGCTCTAGACTTTGATGATACGATTGACTTTATTGGTGCCCTACCTCGATTGCGCGACATCAAGAACGCCTACTTTTTGGGCTATCAAAAAACGATTGCTTTAAAAGAAAGATTTAGATTGACTGGAGCTGCACAATTGCAACATTCTGATAGAGATGAAAGCACTTCTCAGGAGTCAACAGGGCTAGGATTCAGCATCAACTTCCATGTTAAAAAGTTGAAATCTTCTAGAGTTTCAAGGTATTGGTCATTTGGCTATCAACTCAATCTACTCTTCCAAACTACTAATAAAAGCGTCACCTCCTATGCATATAATCTATTGGACGCCCCAATAATTACCTTCGATGAGTACAATGCCCAATTTAGAAATACAGGAACTCAGCAAATATTGAGCATCAATTATACTTATTTGATCAAAGAAAAAACGGCTATAAATTTTGGCTTTGTTTTCAGTGGTAGTCAGTATAATGTAGCTAGAAACTTCAATAGAAGTATGGATGGCATCGTCAACTTCAGATCAAATACACAGGATGAAGTCAGGATCAATGCCGAGCTTCAGCAGTCCATTGGTAAAAAATTCATGCTACAAATAAATG
Organism: Saprospiraceae bacterium; assembly: GCA_023299965.1. Lineage (GTDB taxonomy): Bacteria > Bacteroidota > Bacteroidia > Chitinophagales > Saprospiraceae > JALZVN01. The sequence goes on from JALZVN010000141.1 coordinate 7,180, forward strand.
CCTTAGCTGCACGAGAAACTCAGCTGGCATACGGATTTG
>JALZVN010000142.1 GCA_023299965.1 Saprospiraceae bacterium
TTGGAGGGGATGTTGTAGGGATTTTCATTTGGGGCCATCCCCATTAGTAGAGAAAAGGCATGCCTTTTCTCTACTAATGGGGTCGTGTCATCCGCTTGTATTCGCAGCGCTATGTATCTATTTAGGTAGGCACTAGATGCGTATTCATTCATTCACTCATCCACCTCTAGCGCGACCTTCATTAGATGCCTAGCACTGCTCATATCGCTACTACCACTTGGCTGGGGTTAAATTTCTAATTAACTAGTATTTTATTTTAGCACCTGAAAGCAAAATATAGTGATATATTTGTGAAGTATTCTTGAGTCTAATATTGAAATATGTATTTTGAAAAGAAAGTTTAAAATTTAAGGGTATAAAAAAGTCTGAATAGATTATGTGATTTTTTTTGACCTTAAGGGAGTTCTATAATAAAATAATCAACACTATTAGTAGTTAGTGCAATGTATTCGTACCCTTCGATTGGTTCAAATGTGTAAATAGCTTTATTATTGTTTTCGGTAAAATCTATTACATCTTTGGAGCCGCAATTTTTTCTTGCACCATCGACTTTAACATATGAGAAGCTGTTTTGATTTAATAAAAATCTTGCTATGCCGTTGTTTGTTATTGTTATATCAATTGTTTTTTCTTTTGTAAAATTAAATGTTAATGATTCAAATTTAATATCAATGTTGAGTTCCGCCCATATATAATTAATTGGCAATTGATGTAATTTGAAGACTAATTTATCAACATTAGTATAAGGGTTTAATTCATAAATCACCTTATTTTTTGGATATGACTTGCGAAGTTCAATAGCGGATTTAATTGCTGTATTAGTTTTGTCATAATATCCGTTGAATTCGAAATTTTTATTTTTTCCATTATGTATTAAATGTCCTTTTGACACTATTCTCCCATAAACACAATTTTTTCCCTTACAGTCATCCTTATGAGTGTTTGAGCCACAATAATATATTTCTTTTTTATTACGACAGACAGATTTTTGGAATGCGGTATTTGTTTTCTCAAAATGAAGCAATATCCAAGTTTCAAATGAAATACTTGAAAACGCGATATTGACTTTTTTATCGTCTATTTTTTGTTTTGAAAGTTTGAATGCCTCTTCTTGATTTGGGTGTCCATCCATATCAAAAATTGCCCATGCCTCGTCAAACCCTTCTTCGAGGCCTATTTGCGCTTCTCTAACATATCTTGTTGGTTGCGCTTTATACTTGTCTTCTATAGATGGAGTTACGATTTCAGTAACAATTGGTTTAATTTTTCTTCTTTTACCTCCTTTTCTTAATTCGAATACTTCTTTTGGGAGTATTCTTGGTTTAGGTTTTATATCAATATAAATATCAACAAGATTATCGATTAGTTTGTCCTTGATGTTTGTGAAATACTCGGGTTCGGATTTTTCTCCTTCACAAATTATTAATATGTTTTTAAATAGTCCTTTCACTTAATCAAAAATAGAATCAATGGATTTCAATTTAGGTAGTCCTCCAAATTTACCTGAAAGATACCATTTCTCAAAAGCAGTATCTTCTCTCAGGCCTTCAAAATCTTGTAATGAATATAAATCTGATATTCCTTTTTCATTTTTTTCAGTAATCCAAACTTGGTCTCTCCTAACTAAATCTTTGTCTAATAAAGTTACATCGTGAGATGAAAATATTAACTGTGCTTGTTTTGGATTTATTTTAGGTGAGTGAAATAGCATGACAATAAGTTTAGTCAAAAAAGGATGTAAACTAGTATCCAGTTCGTCTATGATAAGAATACCGCCATTTTGTAAAGTGTCCAATATAACTCCTCCTAAGGTGAATAAGATTTGCGTCCCTGTTGATTCTTGTTTGAAACTTAAGGAGGTAGTAGCCGTCTTTTTACCATTTTTAAATACGTCATGTTGAGCAAGAATATTAAAATCAAAATTCTGTTTGCTTCCAGATAATTCTGGTTTGACTTCTTGAAGGATTTGAGTGCTTATGATTTTTGTATCAGCAAAATGTATAAGTTTGTCAACCTGTTCTTTTAAATTACGATTATCCGCTATTTTTTTTGTTATTTCTTTTTGAATATATTCTATGTTAGATTGATTTACTGCATTGACAATTATGTAATTTTTAAAATAGAGATAAATTTTTGTTAAATGTTCATGTGGTTCGTCATCTCCAAATTTTGATAATATTAATTGATTTGGAAAGACAGAAATTTCTTTGTTTGCAAGACTATCACCTAATTTCCCTTTTTGAATTAATTGTGAAGGATCAAATGGAAGCCTTTCGAAAAGTTTGGTTTTCCTATTATTAGGAAAATAAATCAGTTTCTCGCGAATGACTTTATTGATTGTGATTGAGAAGGAATAAATGTATTTTATATTTTTAGGTCCTAAAAATTCAATCTCATAATTAGAGGACTTATTTTTTGAGTCAACATCAAATTCGAATGGCGTAGAAAGTTGAATAAGGTCACCCACCTTTGGCTTTTCTAAAATGTAATCTGTAATTTCGAAAATTGCTCTTATTACTGTTGACTTGCCCGAGGCATTAGGTCCATAGATAAGCGCAGTTTTTAGGAATTTGTATTCTTTTTCATTAGATCCTTGTACTTTAGCAATATTCCTAAATTTAGATTCTGAAGAATTAGGAATCATAGAAAAGGTGACCTTTTCTTTAAAGCATCTGTAATTCTCAAGAGAGATTGAAAGTAGCATAAATTAAGTATATACTTGTGATTTTGACATCATTATTAATGATAAAACAACAATATATAGGTTTTAACTTGGATGTTTGCATAATAGTTGCATAAAATACACTTTGGTCTCTATTTTTCCGTTCGTGTCGGTTTACAAACTTCGATGCATACGCTCATCTAAGAACAATAATATCTGGATGTAAAACGATTTAAAATGGCCGCATATTTTTTATTGAACCATCTACCTAATTGCTTATCTTGAATCTGTCAAAGATGAACCCAATTTCCGTATTATTGAAAAACGA
>JALZVN010000143.1 GCA_023299965.1 Saprospiraceae bacterium
GTATTCAATAGATTCTGGGTAGATACATCGATACCCGTCTCCATAAGGATATCAACTACTTGATTTTCTTGTGCCACTAGATTGATATCTTGTACTACGCTTACGTATCCATCCTTCCTAAATCGCAAAGTCAAGGTTCCTTCTTCGGGATATCCACCTTTAAAATTACCAAAAGGATCTGTAAGCAATATGTCAGATTGTTGAAGTACTTCGACAGTGACGCTATCTAAAGCATCCAGCGTAGCCAAGTCACGCACAGTGCCGCTAAAGCGACTAGCGTACACTTCATTGATCTCCCAAACTAATATTCCCAAATCACGATCTCCACCGATCACCTTGCCGCTTGGTATGAATGGGCAAGCAGACCACAATCCACCAGAACCAGGATTTGCTTCAGTCACAGTATCATAATATCCTACCTCTACTGGATTCGTTGGATCCGCCACGTCGTAGACCCGCAGTCCTTCCCGGTCATGCGCTAGATATGCAAAATCTCCACGCACATATGGATTGTGCACAAAGGTTTCAGGATTAGAGGTGAATGTGCTGACCTCCGTTATATTCTCTAAGTCCCGAATATCGAATATGCGACCATCAAAACCCAATCGCTCGTCTGCTACGAGTAGGTAATTGTTATCCATAGTCGTCCATCCACTGTGCGTACTTGCACCTGGATCATCTATAGTGGCAAGGACAGTAGGATTCGTCTTATCCGATATGTCTACGATCTCTATCACGGCAGCGCTAAATTGAAAAGTATACATACGATCACCCCGCACGTGTACATCATGGATATACTCTGGCGGATCGTGTCGCCCTATCTCCACAGGCAATTCTGGGTTAGATACATCAAGGATATGCACCCCTCCTGTAGAGTCGGTACCGGATACATAAATGAACGGTTCATCTGGATTGAAAATGTCCTTCTGCAAAATATGACCTCTAGTAAAAGTGCTATCAAAAGTAGTCACAAGGTAGGCTGTGTCAGGTAGTCCGCCGAGGTAGAGTACCTGCAGTCCTTGATTTTCACCGTTGCCCTCTGTCGTTACATACGCATGATCACCTATCACCGTGATCTCTCTCCAACGCGAACTAGGTCCTTGCACGAAGCCAAGTTCCTCTGTGATCTCCTCTTCCAAGGAATAGAATGCTACGCCAGATGCGGAGCCTACCAATCCATATTCTTCACCCTGATCATTGACATATACCCATGATCCACTGTAGCTTGTACTTCCCCTGTCAAACCTTTTGATCAAGTCCACATTGAGTGCATCTTGAGCCAATAATAAGCAGGGCAACAAACCTAATACGAAAAGCAACTGTAACGTCTTCATCTTTCAAATTTTGTGTACTACATAGTTACAAAAAAATCTCTTTGTTTGTTTGTAATCCTGGGACAAAAAGGCATAATGGTGTCTTAGATAATGCTTTGGGCGATACCCTCCGGGTCCGGGCTCCTCCAGGCTCCGTGTTCACTTCGGTCCCGACGAAAAAGTCGTGACTGGTCGCGTCTCGACTTTCCGATTCACTACAGGACATCTCTATTTACCTAATTCAGAGGTTTATGAATACGATTTACTGTTGGGACGCGCCCACCTTCCATATCCCTATCGCGAAAAATGGATAAGATGTTATTCTTATTTTGATATGGTCAAACTAGATAGCTATTGTGTCTTGAATTGTCTTATAGTCCTATAGGAAATTTGCTTGGTTTCTTTTCTAGGGAATGACTTATGAAGACTGTTTTTCGGACTAGCGCTGAGCAGGGGTAGGAGATGCGTAGCGGTTGGTGTGTAGATCGGCATCTCCTAGTGCGTAGCACCGAGCTGAATAGCGAGTCCCGTATCATAGCGACGCTGAGCATTTTTGAAACGCCACTTTCAGGCGGTCAAAAATGCTCAGGGAAGGCCCCAAATCAAGCTTTAAAATGGGCTGAAAATTCTCTGCAAAAATGAGGGATAGACTCTGCTGAAAAGTGGGCTTGTAAGTAGCTGGAAATGAACTAAATAAGAAGTTAAGTTTGGCGATGAAAATAAACGCTAAAATCAACGTTTTTTATTCACTTTCTTAGCGATAAATATGTAAAAAAATCGTAATTTCGAGCTTCTTAAATTAGAAAAATATTTATGGCTTCAGAAAGGATAATTCCAATCAATATTGAGGATGAAATGAAGAATGCCTACATAGATTATTCTATGTCGGTAATCGTGAGTAGAGCCTTGCCAGATGTGCGTGATGGGCTCAAACCAGTGCACCGTCGTATACTATTTGCGATGAATGATCTCGGCTTGCAATCATCCAAACCGCATCGTAAATCTGCCAGAGTAGTAGGGGAGGTTTTGGGTAAATATCACCCGCATGGAGATACTTCGGTATATGATGCAATGGTGCGTATGGCTCAAGATTGGGCTTTGCGCTACCCACTTATCGATGGACAAGGGAACTTCGGTCATATCGATGGAGATGGACCTGCCGCGATGAGATATACAGAGGCTAGAATGGATAAAATGTCTACGGAGTTGCTTGATGACATCAAGAAAGACACGGTAGATTTTCGATTCAACTTTGATGATTCTCTAAAGGAGCCAACGGTATTGCCTGCTAAGGTGCCTAATCTATTGATCAATGGTTCATCAGGTATCGCAGTAGGTATGGCTACCAACATGTTGCCACATAACTTGAGTGAGGTAGTAGACGGGGTGATTGCGACTATTGAAAACCCAGATATAGACGTGGATGGATTGATGGAGCACATCAAGGCGCCGGATTTCCCTACCGGAGGGATCATATATGGAACGACTGGTGTAAGGGAAGCTTTTGAGACAGGTCGTGGAAGAGTAGTGTTGAGAGGTAAGGCGGAGATAGAGCAGACTAAAAATGGTCGCGAAAGAATCATCATTACAGAGATTCCATACCAAGTAAATACAAATGCTTTAGAAAAGAAAATCGCGGATTTGTACCGAGATGGCAAAGTGTCAGGAATACGTGCTTTGAGCAATGAGTCGGATAGAAAGACAGGATTGCGTCTGGTAGTAGACCTTAAAGCAGATGCGATCGGAAAGGTGGTACTCAGTAAGTTATATAAGTACACCCAACTACAAAGTTCGTTTGGGGTAAACAATATCGCTCTTGTAGATGGTAGGCCAATACAGCTGTCACTAAAGCGATTGATCACAGAGTTTATCAAGTTTAGATTGGAGGTGATCCAGCGTCGTACAGAGTTCGAATTGAACAAGGCGATGGAGAGAGCGCATATACTCTTGGGGCTACTGGTAGCCATCGACTATATAGATAAGGTGATTACCCTGATCAGAAATAGTAAGACTCCTGAAGAAGCGAAGCAGAAGTTGATGAAAGGGGACTTTGTCGATGACAAGGAGAAATTCTGGAAAGAGTTTAAACCTTTGATTGACCTACAAAGTGACTCTTTCCAGCCTGAAGGAGGTAACTTGCTTACCGAGGCACAAGCTAAGGCTATCTTGGAAATGAGGTTGCAGAAGCTTACTGGTCTTGAAAGAGAGAAAGTGCGCACAGAGTATGATGAGTTGCAAGTAGAGATTGCAGACTTGAAGGATATTTTGGGAAGTCCAGAGAGACAAAACACGATTATCAAAGATGAACTTTTAGAAATCAAAAGTAAGTTTGGAGATGAAAGACGCACGCAGATAACGCATGCTGAAGGAGAGATAAATATCGAGGATATGATCCCTAATGATAAGGTAGTTGTGACTATCAGTCATCAAGGATATATCAAGCGAACAAAGACTTCTGAATATAAGACGCAAGGTAGAGGTGGAAGAGGATCGAGGGGATCTAAAACGAAGACGGAGGATTATATTGAACACATGTTCGTGGCCAAGACGCACAATTACTTGCTCTTGTTTACCGATAGCGGGAAGTGTCATTGGTTGAGAATCTATGAAATACCTGAAGCGACTAAGGTATCCAGTGGACGTATGATCCAGAACCTGTTGACATTACCTAAGGAAGATAAAGTCAAAGGATATATTGCTATAGAAGATCTTAAGGACCAAGAATTTTTAGATAATAACTATATCGTATTCTGTACGAAACGTGGATTGGTCAAGAAGACGCTGGTAGAAGCGTTCTCAAGACCTCGAACAAATGGTATCCAAGCGATTACCATAAACGAAGGAGATCAGCTGTTGGAAGTGAAATTGACAGATGGTAATAGAGAGATTTTGATTGCCAATAAAGGAGGTCGAGCGATCAGATTTCCAGAAGCGAAGGTTCGTGCAATGGGTAGATCGGCAGCTGGAGTTCGTGGGATTACCTTAGATGGTGATGATGACGCGGTAGTAGGTATGGTGAGTGTAGATCCTAATGATCCTGAAGTGACGATCATGGTGGTGTCTGCAAAAGGAAATGGTAAGCGGTCTCCGCTGGACGATTATCGTGTGACAAACCGCGGTGGTAAAGGGGTGCGTACTATGAATATCGGCGAAAAGACAGGTAGCTTAGTTGCATTGAAAGCCGTTACTGACCAAGATGATATGATGATAACTACCTTGGATGGTATCGTGATCAGAATGAGTGTGGAGGCCATCAGAACGATGGGAAGAGCTACATCAGGGGTGAAGGTGATTCGCCTGACGGATGAGCAGAGTATTGGTGATGTGGCTATTATCAAAGAATCGGGAGAAGATGAGGAATTGACTGAGGATGGAAATACTGAAGGCAGTGACAATACCACAGAAGGAGCAAGTGACGCTGCCGGAGATAGTAACGAAACTAATGATGACGCTGGAGAGGATGGAAATGCAGAGGAGACAAGTGATGAACCATCTGATGATTAAGAATAGATGATTAAGAATAGACAAAATGGATTTTCTGAAATATGTCATTGATTATAAATCGTACATACCAAGAGAATCCATTTTGGTTATATAGTGGCCAACTACAAACGCTCGTCCCGGGTCTCTTTCGTAAGGTGGATGGTATCACTTACGAAAGAGAACGCCTGGAGCTCGATGATGGTGATTTTGTGGATTTAGATTGGGTAAAACAAGATGCTAAGAAATTAGTGATCTTGCTACATGGGCTCGAAGGCAATAGCTCTCGACAATATATGTTGAGCGCGGCTAAATATTTTGCTACACACGGCTGGGATATTTTAGCATTCAACTGCAGATCTTGCAGTGAAGAAATTAATCGAAACTTTAGATTGTATCACCACGGAGAGACGGAAGACTTGAAGGAGGTGGTTAATCACGTTGTAGCATCTGCTTCATATGGAGAAATAGTGCTTTCTGGCTATAGCATGGGAGGCGCTATGCTGAGTAAGTACCTCTCGGTAAATGCTGGTCAACTACCAGCGGCTATCAAGTGTGGAATTTCATTTTCAGCGCCTTTCGATTTGGAGGAAAGTATCAAGTGGGTAGAGATGAGAGGCAATTGGATCTACAACAGGTTGTTTAGGACAAGGCTCAAAGCTAAGATTATAGAAAAGGATAAACAGTTTCCAGGGAGATTGGATATAAGCAAAATCGATAGCTTTGATAAATGGCGTGATTTTGATGCAGCCTATTCCGCTGCATTGAATGGATTTGGCAACGTGGATGACTTTTATTACGATGCGGCTTGCAAAAATTTCCTGCATGATCTAGATTGTCCGTTGCTTGTAGTGCTGGCTAAAAACGACCCTATAGTATCCACCACTTGTATTCCGATGGAGCTCTGCAAAAAGCATCCAAAAATCAAGTTAGAATTGACCATGAAGGGAGGACATGTGGGATATTCTATGCGTGGAAAATCTTACAATTGGATGGATTTTCGGGCTTTATCCTTCGCCGAGCAACTAATATAGAAAATTGCTAATCGCTCAGAATATGTAGAAATGTGAGCGTTTTTTGCTTTTAAACATTGAATGACCTTAATAGAGGTGCTCAATAGTAACATCACTTGTACGTTAGTAGTATTTATAAAGGGTTTTAGCGATTAAAAGCGCATATACATACCTAGATTTTCTATATTTGTAAATATCAATCATTCAATATGGCTTCTAAATTAAACCAGATTTTTAACGTAGGCGAAACTGTAGATCAGAAGAGTCTTGATTTTCTAACCAGAGCATTGGATAGAAACAACATGCAGGGATTTGATTATCTTGAATTTAAGCAGTCTTTGAGTTCACTGAAGAAGATGAATATGGATGATGAGACGGCTATAAAATCTGCTTTTGCTACAGCCTCTACAGTAGGATTGACTAAAGATAAACTGGTGCAAACTGCTAGACACTATCAGCAGATAATCGATAAAGAAAAATCGCAGTTTGATGAAGCATTGCAAAATCAAGTCCGTGAAAAAATCGCTGGCAAGAAAAGCGAGGTAGATAGACTGAAAAAGCAAATAGAAGCGGATCAGAAAAAGGTCAAAGCCTTAGAAGAAGAGATGAAAAAGGCGCAAACTACCATTGATAATGCAGATGCAGATATAAAATCTGCGCAAGATAAAATCAATGCAACTAAAAATAATTTTGAAACAACCTATCAAAGTATTCTCGGTACAATAGCTGAGGATATTGATAAATTTAATAAATATCTACAATAGACTATGGCAGATTTCGCTTCAATGGATGGTAAGGAAAAGTCTTTTTGGCAAAAGCCAGAAGGCGTAACAGGATTAATATTTTTAGTGGCTATGCTTGCTGCCTTAGGCTTTGCAGGCTTTTGGTTGTTGGCTAATATAGGGACTGTAGCTGCTGTAGTAGCCTCTGCATTGGTATTAGGAGTAGTGTTATTTACTGCTGTAAGCAAGAGTGGTAGAAACCTAGTGTCGTATATGTACAAGAGTGCAATGCGTAAAATCACAGGGCTCTTCATTACGATTGATCCTATTGGTATACTGAAGAATTACTTAAGTGATCTAGAGGATAACTTGAGAAAGATGAGTAAGCAGATTGGTAGTATCCGTGGTCAGATGCGAAAGCTAAAGACTTTGGTAGAAACCAACGAAAAAGAAATAAAGAATAATATGGCTTTGGCAAGTGCAGCTAAGGCTAAAGGAAATACGACTCAGTTGACTTTATCTTCAAGAAAGGCAGCAAGACTAAAGGAGTCAAACAGCAAGTACACAACTTTGCTCAATAAGATGCAGGTTATCTACAGAATCCTTACAAAGATGTACACCAATTCGGAAATTCTTTTAGAGGATACTAAGGATCAAGTGAAGGTGAAAGAGCAAGAGCGTAAGGCAATACGTGCTTCGCATGGTGCGATGAAGTCTGCCATGAGTGTTATCTCTGGTGATCCAGATAAGCGTGCCATGTTTGATGCAGCTATGGAAGCTGTAGCGGACGACGTATCAAACAAGGTAGGAGAGATGGAACGTATGATGGAGATGTCATCTTCTTTCATGGAGTCTATTGATTTGCAAAATGGTGTATTCGAAGAGAAAGGCTTAGCTATGCTTGAAGAGTGGGAGAAGAAGAGTACTTTGCTACTGATGGAAAACTCAGGAGAAAGTCTTGATCTTGAAGAGAAGGTGAAAAGACCTGAGCTTAGAGACAACTCTGCAAGTGGTGACAATACCTATGATAATCTGTTTGATTAATCCTTAGGTCAGAATCATTCTACAACTACAGTAAGTACATTTTATAATACAATTGGTATTATCCCATCCTTTGGATGGGATTCATTGTTGTGCCCCAAATGCACTCGTACTACCATTTATATGCATTCACTCCGTCTAAAACTCTTTACTGTTTTCTGTTGTATGACGCTGTTCGGTACTGTTCTGCGTGCTCAGTCTTTGACGCACAAACAGGGAGAGATGTTGGTGCAATTTGCCTCAGATCAGAATGTTAGGTCTTTTTTAAAGGAGTTTCAGCTTAAGCATTCACATACTGCTCTACTCACTGCCAAGCCTTTGGTGAAATCCTTAAATATTTGGCAGTTGGATTTCGATATGAGTATTCACAATGAAGTACAGTTAAAAAATGATCTATGGAAAGAGATGGCTATAGAACAAGTTCAGTTTAATCACTTTGTACATTCTCGGTCAATACCTAATGACGCCTTGTTTGAAGATCAATGGCATCATATCAATACCTTAGTTAATGGCAACCCTGAAGCGGATCTCGATAGCGATTTGGCTTGGGATATTTCAACGGGCGGACTTACACCACAAGGTGATACTATAGTCTTAGCTATCATAGATAATGGGGTCAATTCGTCCCACCCAGATTTAGAAAATCGCTTGTGGATCAATCATCGAGAAATTCCAGACAATGGAATCGATGATGATATGAATGGATACATAGATGATCATCTAGGATATAATAGTACCCAAGAGAATGGAAATATAGAAGCGACTAGTGACCATGGTACTTCTGTCGCTGGAATAATTGGAGCAGCTGGAAATAATAATATAGGTGTATCAGGCATAAACTGGGATTCAAAATTGATGATTATCAAAAATGATTTCAATACTACAGAAGCGAATGTATTGATTGCTTATGGTTATGTCTTTACGATGAGACAACAATACAATTTTAGCCTTGGCGCTGAGGGTGCCTATGTAGTAGCCAGTAATGCTTCTTGGGGATTGGACTTTGGTAAGGAAGAAGATGCTCCTCTATGGTGCTCTTTCTATGATGAATTAGGAAAAGTCGGTATTGTCAATTGTGCAGCTACAACTAACAATCCTGTCAATGTAGACCAAGAGGGCGATTTGCCTACAAGTTGTTCTTCGCGATTTTTAGTTTCTGTTACAAATGTAAATCAATTTGGAGAGAAGGTGGCTAACGCCGGTTTTGGGAAGAACAGTATCGATATAGGGGCATTTGGAGATGGCGTTTTTACTACATTAGGGTCAGGTTATGGGGCATTCAATGGTACTTCGGCTGCTAGTCCAATGTTAACTGGCTTAGTGGGCTTACTGTATGCAGCTCCTTGTGAGAATTTGAGTACCATTTCAAAAAACGATCCTCAAGCGGCAGCCTCCTTTGTTGTAGACTATCTTTTGAATGGGGCTAAAGCCAGTCCTTCTTTATCCGACATTACCCAAACCGGTGGTAAGGTCAATATGTTTAATTCTATCACGAATATGATGAATGATTGTTTTGATTGTACTTTACCGGCAAGTATTAGGGAATCAAGTGTTCAACAAAATGAAGGTACATTTTCTTGGACAGCGTTTAATAGTTCTTTGGCTGTAAATCTTCAATATAGAAAATTAGGAGAAAGTATACTCAATACCGTAATCAATATAAGTCCACCTTTCACATTGACAGGTTTAGAACCATGTACCAGTTATGAATACCAAATAGAATCGATTTGTGGAGACACAACGAGCAATTATACTGGCTTACAGCTATTTACTACTGCGGGTTGTTGTGAAAATCCTGTCAGCATTACTGCAGAGTCATTAAGTCAAAATCAGATTTTTCTAGAATGGGAATCTGCTGATGCTGTACCTGAGTATGCTATGCGTTTTAAACGAATTAACGAAGAATTTTGGATTGTGCTTGAAAACTCTGAAAACGCTTTTGTTAGTATTGATGGTTTGGACGCCTGCTCTAACTATGAGTTTCAAGTAAGCGCATTATGTGGCATGGGTGTAGATTGGACAGCAAGTTTTTTATTTGATACAGAAGGCTGTGGGTTGTGTATAGAAGGAAATTATTGTGAGATCTCTGGACAAAGCACAGCTTCTGAATGGATCGATCAAATCAGAATTCATGATGAAATTATACCTTCAGGTAATAATGATGGGTTTATTTTTCACGATAATCTTGATCTGGAGTTAACTGCTGGTGGAGATTTTAGCTTTGAGCTTGCACCAGGTTATGCCAATCAGGCACTCCCTGAAAAAGTCAGTATCTGGTTGGATCTAAATCAAAATGAAGTATTTGAAGATGAGGAGCTTATGCTTGAATCACCAATTATCAGGGAACTATATAAAACAAGACTAAATATACCGAGTTCGGCGAGATTGGGCGGGAGACGCATGCGTATTGTACAAAGTTGGGTGGAAGACGAGTATAATGTCCTGGCTTTATCTCCTTGTGAGGATATAGCCTTTGGTGAAGTCGAAGATATTTGTGTGCAAATAATAGCTCCGACTGCTCCTTGTGCCAATCAGATTGAAGATTTGGAACTTGTTTCTAGCGATCTGTCATCAGCTATATTATCATGGAGTCAATCAAACGATGCGACGGAATTCAAAGTCTACTATAAAGAATTTGGGGCACCTGAATTTAGTTCTTTTTATACAGAACAAAATATAACGATTATCAACGGATTGGAAAGCTGTCTAAGGTATGAAATTCAGGTAGCGGCGATTTGCAATGGCATAGTATCTGCACCTAGCCAATCTCTTTTTGTAGATGTGGAATGTATACCATTAAGTACAAACGAAGACGCGAAAAAAGAGACCATAAACGTCTTAAGCAATCCTTTTACAGATGAAATAGTAGTTCAAACGGAATCAATATTAAATATATCGAGTTTTCAATTGTATCACCTCTCTGGTGCCAGAATGGATCTACCTCAAGTCCAGGTTGATTCTGATTTGTTGATTTTCGAGGGAATGAGCGGATACTTGCCAGGTGTATACATCCTTAGCATGGAAAGTGAAAATAAAACCTACGTCTTAAAATTGCTCAAGATATAGTAGTGCTAGATCGCCGCTTAATTAACACTAAAAGAATAGTATTTTGAGTAGGGACATAAAAAAAACGCGCAATTAAATGAAGTTCAAGTAATTACGCGCTTTTAATGGGTGGAAGATGGGATTCGAACCCACGGCCCTCGGTACCACAAACCGATGCTCTAACCAACTGAGCTACAACCACCAGATTTCCTTATCACTAAGGAAGCGCAAATATATAAATTCTATATTAAAGGTGTCTATTCTTGAAGAAAATTTATTCAGTAGGATCCGCTTTAAGAGTAAATTTTCTTGTTACTGGGTTTAATGGAGTATCTATCTTATTTCCTTTCTTATCTACCAAAGTCAAGGTAATAGCGTTTTCACCCATTGGTAATCCCTCAATATAGTAGGGTTGCCATTTGTCTAACATGTGCATTTCGCCGTTGATGTCCGCCTTTATCCTATAGTTGGCGCCTAGAGGAGCATTATTAAGATAAAAATCAAGCATTACCTTCTTTGTAGCTTTCATACCTACATATGTTCCTTTTGGACGACTGTAAAATAGCATTGGTTGAGCAACATCTTCCTGTTTAACTATTTTACCTCCCTTTACCTGAACCTTCTTTGTGATATTAGCTTGGTCTGTCTTGATACTTTCATGATATGATCTAGATAGGAAGGCTAGGGTATAGTGCTCACCATCCTCCATGTCTGCCTCAAATGAAGAAGTATACTTAGCTAAGTAAGGCTTGTTATCAATAATCATATGGATATGTTGTCCTTTATCAGAGTTGGCACACATTTTCTTTTCAGCATCTGGAGTTTGATCTCCTAGATTGTAATCCTTACCCGTTACGTCAAAACTGAATTTTTTGTTCTCGTATTTCATGTTCTCGATCTTAGCTTTTGAAAAGCCAGGAGAAGGTGTGAATGGGGATAAGTTGTATTTGTTTGGCGTTGGACGATTCTTTTGTTCCGTCATAGTTTTCTTAGCTGCGTCCATAGACTTCTCAGCTGTACCGTCTGCATTGCACATCATTAGAGATAGTGCAAAAACGCACAATAATAGGTTCTTAATCATTTCGTTTGATTTGTTTATATAATTCATAAAGATAATTTGAAATGCTAAGAATACACTAAGACCATCGCAATTAATTTTTAGATACAGATTTGCAATCCTAACAATCAATTTACATAGCCCGACCAGGTTGCCATCTACGATAAAAACTTCCCTCTACATATACTTTAAGGCAACTATCTGGCTTCAATAGAGTCTGCAAATTTACTAAGTGCAAAAAGGGTTCACTTTTTTCATACTAAACATTGTTATAATGCGTATTTTATTGAAACTAAATGGATAAAATGACATAAAAACAAAAGACCAAATGAAGTACTAACGAAATGAATTTTATCATCAAGGGACTTGTTTTTTTCTTTGTTGTTTTTTTTGCACTGGAAACCGATTACACAAAAGCTTCCGCTGACACAAAAAAAGCCGTAGATGCTCCATTCCGTACTCAGCAAATCGACCTTTTAAATCTCAAGAATAATGTATTTGCAACTAGGGTATCTGTCGATCTGAGTCTCTCTAATTCTGGAGCATGGATTGAGGATTTGAATGCTAAGTTCATCACCTGGACACATACTATAAGTGAAGCTGATGCGAGCTCTCTCAATTTTGGATTTAGCGAATTTGTACTACCCACTTCTGCAATATTTACCATATGTGATGAGGATGGATTAATTTGTCAAGAGTTTACCCCAAGCAAAACGACAAAACATCATTTAGAACTTTGGACGCCTATACTAAAAGGCAATACTGCAAAGTTTTCGCTAAAAGTACTAAAGTCAGAAAAAGCCCTAGTTAGAATCAAACTTACAAGTATCAATAAAGGTTTACCAAGAAATGCAGATCGTCAAATATCTCAGGAATGTCTAATTGATGTCCTGTGTTCGGATGAGTTCCCTCAAATAAATGATTTTGAAGCAGAGATTCAATCTGTAGGACTAATTACCATCGAAGGTACTAGGATTTGCTCGGGTGTGTTGTTAAACAATGCACGGGAAGATTTTACCCCATATTTTCTAACGGCTAGGCATTGTGGAATTAACGCCGAAAACGCACCATCTATAGTGGTGCATTGGAATTATGAAAATACTACTTGTAGATTGGGTTCAGCAAGTAATAAAATAGAAGGAGATGGTAGCCTAGCACAATTTAACACAGGTGCTCAATACCTCTCAGATTTACAGAGGTCAGATTTTACTTTATTGCGCCTTGATGAACCTGTGATTGATGAAGCACGAGCATTCTTTGCAGGCTGGGACGCAAGAAGTCAAAAGCCGATTGACGTAACTACTGTTCATCACGCTAACACCGAAGAGAAAAGAATAACTTTTGGAGCTGGAGAAACGGCAATATCAAGACACTTTGGCGAAGGGGATGACCCAAGTTTAGATCATATCCGTGTACCGAAATGGGATATATCAAGTACGGCTGGGGGATCTTCTGGAGGTCCTTTATTTGATCAAAATCATAGGGTAGTAGGGCAACTTCACGGCGGACTCGCAGCATGTGGTAATGATGAATCGGACTGGTTTGGACGATTTTATACAAGTTGGTTAGGAGATGAAGTTCCGGAAAGACAACTAAAGCATTGGTTAGACCCTGATAATATAGGGATAGAATTTATAGATGGTATTTGGGGAGATTTTCAACCCTTGTCCTTATCAATAGCAGGAAGTCAAACTTCTACAATTGATTGTAAAGGGGATAGCACTGGAGCCATCCTCATTGATATTCTAAATGGTTCTGGCAACTTTGAATACAGCATTGATGGCGGAGAAAATTTTCAAACGGAATCTCTTTTTCAAAATCTAGGAGCTGGAGAATATTTCCTCGTCGTGAAAGATGCTAATGAAAATAGTACTGAATCAGTAACGCTAGTTCTTACAGAGCCAGAAGCGTTAACTTTAGATTTTAAGCAGGATTATAATCAACTAACCATACTTATTGAGGGCGGTAATGCTCCTTACACCGTTTCTCAAGGAACGCAAAGCGATATGGATACTATCTATCAAAATCTTCCAGTAGGAGAGTACAAATTCATTGTTACAGATGCAAATGGCTGTATTCAAAACTTAGATGTTGACTTTAGATATGATGCTTTTCAAGCACTTGCTTCGGTACTAGATTCGATATCTTGTTTTGATAGCAATGATGGAGTTATAGCACTTACACATAGCGGCACAGTGGGTCCTTATCAATATAGACTCAACGATGGTGAAATAATGGATCAGAATATTTTTACTGAGTTATCACCAGGCTCATATATCGGTCAAATCATAGATAGTTTAGGAAATACAGTAGCTACTGAAAGTATTGAACTAGTAGCTCCTTCTCCAATAATTTTAGATCTTTTTAACCTAGAAGAAAACGTTTTTGTAGGGATTACTGGAGGGCTAGCTCCATTTCTTTATCAATATGATTCTGGCGAACCTACAGAGAACAATTTTTTTACATTTGGCAGTAATGTAGACTTAATCACTGTCATAGATGCTAGTGGTTGTAGTACTACCATTGAGAATTCTTTTCTCTCCAGCACCGCTGATTTTATTGATAACAGTCTTCCCATAAAACTTTATCCTAATCCAGCAAATCATACTCTATTTCTTGAGTTTGGAGATCTAAAGATTGATCAGTTTTCAATTATGGATGTACAGGGTAGAATGGTTAAATGGCATGAGTATTCCGTTGAATCTCATGGTTTACAAGAGATTAATCTTGGTGATTTGTCATCTGGAATATATTTTATACAGGTACTTACGGAATCTGGGTATAGTAAGACAATGAAATTCAATGTTTTGTGAATGTAAGAGGACATCATTTTGAACAAATATATTTTTAAAATATATTTTCAATATAATGTTTACTTTTTAGAAAGTATACCTTACATTTGCAATCGCTAATATAAACAGCGCACACGGAAGAGTGGCAGAGCTGGTTTAATGCACTGGTCTTGAAAACCAGCGTGCGGCAACGTACCGGGGGTTCGAATCCCTCCTCTTCCGCCAAAGGCTTTATCTAGAAATAGATGAAGCCTTTTTTTATGCAGGTATATAGATAATAATTGAAAGACTATAAAAAATACAGTAGGCAAGCATCATTGATGTGAAAGAGAACTATCCTGAATGATATTGTTAGACCTCAAGATTTATACAATTTGTATTATAAAATTGTGCAAGAAAAATTAGAATAGAAATGATTGAGGTCAAGACAAAAGCACAATGAAAGCCCCTTCGCTATCATGAGCATTTTCAACCTGCCTCTGCCAGCAAGCCGGCGCAGAGCTCAGTCATTTGATCAATATATGTATGTAATTTTATAGTTCAATTGGTATTACTTATTTATTGAGGTATTACGCTCTACATTCTCACCACCAAGACCTCCGTTACATCCATCTAAAAACGCAGAGAAAACAGCACCTTGGATAACCTCAAATCCCGGTTCAAGGCATATTTGTTGTAATGCATCATAATCTACAATGGCTGTAGCGTCTATTATTTGAGTAGACTGAATGATATCGTTGGTTTCGAAATCAGCGATACCTGTTTCAATTCCAGTAAGTGCATTTTCGCCAGCAAAATTTATAAACTCAATATCCACAAAGGTATAATAAGCACAACCATTGCTATCCGTAATTTCTAAACCTAGTATATCATTCTGCTGAAATGCAGCTGAAGTATAAGATACTGATGGACCACTTTGTAAAGATTCACCAGTATCCAAAAGGCCATTTCCATTAGAATCTAGAAAAAAATCATAGTTCGTTTCACCAGATGGGCTTGCATCAAAGGTAAGCGACTCTCCAGAGCACGCAGGTAAATTACTACTTATTTGCGCTACAACAGTAGGAGAGTAGATTAGTGTGTAGTGAAATACCCAATCTCCATTTGTTGTGCTTTGAGTAAAAGAAGATGCATTCAGATCTATAGATTCAGTTGTGATGGTTTGAAAGTCATCTCCAAAATTGAAATCGCATTCACTTAAGAAGCCATCATCTTCGTGTGTTTCCAAAGAAATATTGACACT